>NZ_JBHSBP010000086.1:0-52820 GCF_042650725.1 Micromonospora sp. GCM10011541 | reverse complement strand
TGATCACGCCAAGGCCGCTTACTGTCCACAATGTACAAAACGATCCCCGGCCGAATCCGCAGCTAATCGGGCCGGGAGGTTAAACGACAAGCTAAGAGCCTGGTAAATAAGGGTTTCAGGTGTTTTGGTGGCGGGTGAGGCGGCGGGTCATGACGATGATCATGGCCCATTGGACCATCGCGGCGTGGTGGGCGGGTAGCCGTTTATAGTCTCGGACGGTGCGTCGGCACCGGTTGATCCAGGAGAACGTGCGCTCGACCGCCCATCTGCGGTGCAGGACGACGAAGGTGGTCTGCCCGGCGAGCTTCGCGACGATCTGCACGGTCAGGGTGAGGTGGGCGGCGGCCCAGCCGACGAGCCGGCCGGCGTAGCCGCTGTCGGCCCAGGTCAGGCCGATGGTGGGAAAGCAGGCGCGTAGCGCCGACAGCAGCGGCCTGGCGGCGTCGCGATCCTGCACGTTGGCGCCGGTGACCAGGATCGCGAGCAGTAGTCCGCAGGTGTCGACGGCGATGTGCCGTTTCCGGCCGTTGACTTTCTTCCCCGCGTCGAAGCCGCGCCCTGGCCGGCCGACGGTCTCCGCGCCGCGTACCGACTGGGAGTCGACCAGCGCAGCCGTCGGCTGCCGGTTACGACCCTCGACCTGTTCGCGGACCTGTTCCCGCAGGCTGTTGTGCATGCGGTTGAGCGTTCCGTCGCGGGTCCAGGTCGTGAAGTAGTGGTAGACCAGCTTGTGGTGCGGGAAGTCGGCAGGCAGCGCGTCCCACTGGCAGCGTTGACACACGCTGACCTCCGGCGCGCCGCTCACGACGCATCGCCGAGCAACTCCTGAGCAGCAGCTTGCCACAGCGGGGACCAAATAGTCCAGGAAAAGACTCGCCCTATCGATGATCTCGCGGACACCCGTTCAATCAAGCTGACGGCGCGTGCGTTCGTTCTTCACCATCACACGAATGCGACATGACGCCGAATGGACTCAAAGGTCCCATTCTCCATAAATTATCTGGCGCGCTGGATACACTCGACCGATGGGCGACGAGCAGGTGGCTGCGCCGACGAAGCAGCGGAGGATCAGTCAACGGGGCATCGCGACGCGAGAGCGGATCCTCGAGGCGGCGAACCGGCTGATGTTCGTGCGCGGAGTGAACGCGACGACCCTTGACGACGTCCGCGAGGCAAGCCAGACGAGCAAGTCTCAGCTTTACCACCACTTCGCCGACAAGCAGGAGCTCGTGCGCGCGTTGGTCAAATATCGAGGCGCGCTTGTGCTTCAGCGCGAGCGCGGAGGGCTCGAACGACTGAGATCGTTCTCAGGGCTGGTCCGGTGGCGTAACGCGCTGGTCCAGGCCAACTCGCTGAACAACGGCAAATACGGGTGCGGCCTCGGGTCGATGGCTGTCGAGCTGTCCGATCAAGATGAGCAGGCTCGATCGATGCTGTTGGAGACGTTTGCGGCATGGGAAAAGCTGATCAGTGACGGTCTGCACCGGATGCGGGACAGCGGTGCACTGCGCCAGGACGCCGACCCGGAGAAGTTGGCCACGGGGTTGATGGCAGCTTTGCAAGGCGGCTACTTGCTGGCGAACGCCGCGCACAACGTCGCACCCATGGAAGTTGCTCTGGACATGGCGCTGGAACACATCAAATCGTTCCTCTCGGAGCCGTCCGGCGAGCCGACCCGTTAATTGAGCCCTTTCATCGTGATCAGGCTGGTCACGGCGGGTGCGAGCAGCCCGGAGATCGATGAGGGCGAGGCTACAGGTAAGACAGCAGTCGACCAAGATCCGATGCCCCGACCGGGAGCCTCGCCGTGCTGTCTCACCCCGCCACGATCCCGCTGTCCAGTCGAACCCTGAACCACCTCGCCGAATGCCTCCGTAACCACCGCCGGCAGCGTCGATCCCGGTGGCGGCGCCTGGAACCCGGCCGGCAAGCCCTACTCACCCTCGCCCCTCTGCGCAACGGCGACACCTACGCCCGCCTCGCAGCCGGGTTCGGCATCGGCGTCGCCACCGCCTGGCGCTACGTCCGCGAAGCTGTCGCTCTACTCGCCGCAGCCGCGGACGACCTGGCCGCCGCCATGGACCGCATCCAAAGGCTGGCGTACGCGATCCTCGACGGCACGCTGATCCCGATCGACCGGGTCGCCGACCAGAAGCCCTACTTCTCCGGGAAACACAAGCGGCACGGCATGAACGTGCAAGTCATCGTGGACGCGGCGGGTCGGCTGATCTGGGCATCGACCGCGCTGCCCGGTGCCACCCACGACCTCAGCGCCGCCCGCGCTGACGGCAATGCTGCGGAGGAACTAGGCCACCGCGCGACAACGTCGTGAGGCCGCGATAGGGCTCGTCCGAGGCGTCTCCGGCGCCCGGCGCGCGGCCCGGTAGTCTCAGCCACCGGCCTTCGCCCGCGCCGACTCGGCAGCAGCACGATCGGAGTAGCCGGGGTGTCGGGCGTCGATCAGATCGACATAGGTGGTCGTTCGCGATAGGTAGTCGACCACAAAGGGGCAGATTGCGGTGATCGTGCCCTCGCGGGCGCGGATCTCGTCGAGTACTCGCCGCACCATCGCGCCCGCCACGCCCTGGTGTTGATGACTCGACTCGACTTCGGTGTGCCGGAGGGCGTACCGGTTGGGCTTCAGGTGGGTGTAGTAGAGCCAGCCGACCAGCTCGCCGTCGCGGTAGAGCTCAAAGCGGCCATGATCGAGGCTGTCGATCAGCTCCTCGGCTACCAGTGCTTGTCCTTCACTGCTCATCGGCTCACCCTTCCAACGTGTAGTTACGCCGCGCGATCAGACAGGCTCCGTCGGACCTTTAGGTCCAAGTATGGCATGAATTTCGCGGTGCCAGGGGTCTGAAGACCATCGCCGTACGCTCAGGCGTTGCCCACGGTGCCCGGTGGAAGTTGATGTACGGCAAGCATCAGCCCGATGGCACCCAGACTGGCGAGCTTCCGATCCAGTCGAGCTCGTCGGTTGTCCATTTGGTCATCAGGTGTTCCTATCCATCACTTTGATTAACTCACCATGTTGGCTGTTCCTGGTCGTGTCGGTGTACGGGTTGCATGCAGCGAGGACAGTGAACAGGGTGGCGACGATGGCAAGTCCGCCGTATCCGAGGGCGATCTGCGGTAGCGAGAAGGTGTTCGAGAGTTCCCCGGAGATGAGGCTGGGGAAGGCGGCGCCGCTGTAGCAGAGGAGGTAGATCGCGCTGAAGATCGGTGCCCGATCGGCCAGGGTGCTGTCGTGCAGCAGGCTTGCTGCCTCCGAGTCCTTATGGACGAACGCGGATGATCGTCTTCCCCTTGGTCCGCTCGGTCGGGTTGAGGGCGGCGACGGCGTCGTCGAGGGCCGCGACGTTGCCGATGTTCGTCCGCACGCGTCCGTCCCGGACCCGCCGGACGATCTCACCCAGCTGGGCGCGGTCGGACACGACAACGAAGTCGATCGCGAGGCCGTCAGCTGGCCGCACCTCCGGCGGCCCGGTGACGGTCACCAGCGTTCCTCCGGCTCGAACCAGACCCGCGGACCGCTTCTGGATGTCGCCGCCGATGACATCGAAGACCAGATCGACTCCGCCGACGTCTTCCAGGGTGTCGTTGTCGAGGTCGACGAACTCGTGCGCGCCGAAGTCGACTGCGGTCTGCCGGCCGCTGGCACGTCCGGTGCCGATGACGTAGGCGCCGGCCTGACGGGCGAGCTGCGCCGCCATCGAACCGACTGCGCCAGCCGCGCCGTGCACCAGGACGCTCTGCCCCGCCAGGAGGTGGCCGTGATCGAACAGCCCCTGCCACGCGGTCAGGCCCGCCATCGCGACGCCAGCGCCCACCGTGAAGTCGACGTCGCCCGGCAGCGGCGCAAGGTTGCGCGCCTCGACGACGACATACTCCGCCAGTGTGCCGTCGCGAGTCCAGTCCGTAAGGCCGAACACCCGCTGTCCCACCGACAACCCCGTTGCTCCATAGCTGAGAGCGGTGACTACCCCGGCCACCTCGTGGCCAGGGATCGACGGCGTCCGGTCACGGCCGAGGCGATCGATCCAGGTCGAGGGCCACTCCAGCTCATTCCCGGTGAATCCCGACCCATGAACTTCAACGACGACATCGCCGTAGTTCGCGCCCTCAAGACTGGCGAGCCTCGCCGCGTCCGGCTCGGGCCGCTCCACCAGCGTCATCCCCGCCGTTCCCGCGGCCCGGTCCGTCACCACGATGGCTTTCATCTGACTACCTCTCTCCCCGCGGGTTCGTGCTGGGGGTAGGCGCCGGCACCGGGATGAACCTTGTCGATGAGATCGAGGTATTCCGGGTTGCGGGCAATGAACTCACCCACGACCGGGCAGATGACCGTGATCTTCTTCCCGCTCTCGCGGATCTCGTCCAGCACGCGAGCGACGAGCTCCGTGGCCACCCGATTGCGTCGGTAGGCGGGGTCGACCCAGGTCGTTAGCAGCACGACACGGCCGCCCACGAACCGGTACGGGAGCTCGGCGATCGCTTCGGCGCCGAGGGCGGCGATCCAGCGACCGCGCTCCGCGTCGTTGATGACATCGAGCTCCCAGCTGGATTCCACCTCGCTGAGACTTGCCTCGTTCAGAGCAGCGATGAGCGCCGCGTTGTTCTCTTCCCGGGTGGCCGCCTCGGCCTCGAGATTGGTCGTCATTGTCACACTTTCTGTCGGGGCAGCTAATAGGTGGATTTAGGACAAATAGGTGTGACCCTGGGTAACTCCCGGGTGCTCGGGGTCGATGAGGTCGGCGTACTCGGGGTTGTGCTCGATGAAGGTGCGCACGATCGGGCACATGATGGTGACCGTCTTGCCTTGCACGCGCACGTCGTCCAGGACGCGTCGGATCAGCTCGGTGGCGATGCCGTGTTTGCGGAACTCGGGGAACACCGAGGTGGCCAGCAGCACGAGTCGGTCGTCTCCGGCGACGTTGTAGGTCAGCCCGGCCACCGCTCGGTCCCCGACGATGGCGTCGTAGATGCCGAGTTTCTCGTCGTTGACGACTTGGAAGTCAAACGCGGGGGCGTGGGGATCGTCGATTACCTCGTCGATGAGGACGGCCTGGTCCTGGCTGAGGGTGCCTTTCTCGTCGGGGTATCCAGCCTCGTCGGGGTACTCGAAGGCGTAGCGGGTCGGCTCGGTTGGGTCGGTCATGGGGCTGCGCCTTCGTTGATGGTCATCAGATCACTCCCGGGTCGTGGCGGTAGTCGTACTCGCGCAGCCGCATGTCGTCGACGGGAGGTGAAGGCCCAGCCGTCGACGTACTTCTCGCTCCTGCGGGGGTCGTTCTCGTGCTTGGGTGTGCCGAGTCCTTACGAGCGAACGCGGATGATCGTCTTTCCCTTGATCCGCTCGGTCGGGTTGAAGGCGGCGACGGCGTCGTCGAGGGTCGCGACGTTGCCGATGTTCGTCCGCAGCCGACCATCCCTGATCCGCTGGACGACCTCGCCCAGTTGCGCGCGATCGGCCTCGACAACGAAATCAACCGTCAGGCCGTCCGCCGGCCGTGCTTCGGGCGGGCCGGCAATGGTCACCAGCATTCCTCCGGCTCGGACCAGACCCGCAGAACGCTTCTGGATGTCGCCACCGATCACGTCGAAAACCAGATCGACGCCGGCGACGTCTTCCAGGGCGTCGTTGCCGAGGTCGACGAACTCCTGCGCGCCGAAGTCGAGCGCGGTCTGGCGGTCGGCGGCACGTCCAGTGCCGATGACGTAGGCGCCGGCCTCTTTGGCGAGCTGGGTCACCATCGAGCCGACTCCACCGGCCGCACCATGTACGAGGACGCTCTGCCCCGCCTGGAAACGGCCGTGCACGAACAGTCCCTGCCACGCGGTCAGGCCCGAGATCGGCAGGCTCGCCCCTACCGTGAAATCGACATCGCCCGGCAGCGGCGCAAGGTTGCGCGCCTCGATGGCCACGTACTCGGCCAGGGTGCCGTCGCGACTCCAGTCCGCGAGGCCGAACACCCGCTGTCCCACCGACAGACCCCTCGTGCCATAGCCGAGCGCGCTGACCACGCCAGCCACCTCATGGCCGGGGATCGACGGCGTGCGGTCCCGCCCGAGGCGGTCGGTCCAGGTCCCGGGCCACGTCAGCTCGCCCGGGGTGAATCCCGACGCATGTACCTCAACGAGGACGTCGTTCGCCGTCGCCTCCGGCTCCGGTCGCTCCGCCAGCGTCATCCCCGCCGTTCCGGCGGCCTCATCCGTCACAACAATCGCTTTCATTTGGACGCCTCTCTGTATCAGTCGTTCGCCGACACGCTTCACTTCCCCCATTTGGTGGCGCCAGACGTCGGTGTCTTACCCAGCTGACCGGAAAGATCTGTGACGCGGAGTGGGGCCCGGTGGAGTCGCGGGAGGCCGACGACGATCGCCGCCCTGATGCGTGAACGGCGGCATATCCTAGCCTTAACGGACTGATGAGTCCATCTCTGGGTTTGGCGTTGAGCGAGTTCAGCTGGGGGCGTCTTGGTCCTAACCGCCTCTCGGTGTAGCTTAAAACACCCGAGGTGATGGTTCACGAGGGCCTGCGCGGTTCTGGCAACGAGCGATCAACTGGACTATCCAGTCCGCGAAGGCTAGCCTGCGGAGGTACTCGGTCATGGGGTGATTCGCCCGGCCACAGCCCCCGCTCAGACTGCGGCTCGGCTGCTGCTGGATCCGAGTATCTGGACCGTCACTACCAGGATCTACAGGAGGGCGCGGCTGATGGAAACCGATCGGGATCGTGTCGTCGCATCCGCCCGAGCTGTCCTTCCGGCGACTGAGCGCCGGCGCACGGACATGACCACCCGCGGCTTCACGTTCGTCGCCGATGAACCGCACAACGGCGCACTCGGCGAAGGCCCGACGCCGACGGAGTACCTGTTGATGGCGCTCGCGTCGTGCACTGCTCAGACGCTGCGGCAGTATGTCGACTATAAGTACGACACCGCCGGTGACATCACCGTCGAGATCGACTACCACGAACCCGGGCAGGAAGGCGCAGAGCGTTACCTGCAGCGCACGATCACGCTGAGCGAAGAACCTGACCCCGACGACTTGAAGGTGATGCATGACATTGCCGAGAAGTCCCCGGTGACCCTGCTGATTCAGTTCGCATGGAGCGTGAGGACCGAGTTCGTCGGGCCGCGCTGAAATCAGGCCGCTTGCTGCTCGGCGATCACGGCCGAGCGGCAAGCGGTTGTCGTTCCGCCCCAGGCGGCGACAGTGTTTCCGTCGACCGCGACAGCTTGAACGCGATGCGGCGCCTTGCATGCGGCGCAGGTCCTGGTCCTGGCGGATGGCCGGTGACTCGTGCCGGCAGCTCAGAACAGAGTCGGTGCGGTCGGCTCGGTGACGGTGGAGCGTCTGCCGAGCAGGGCGAACTTGTCGGAGGTCGTGTCGTCGGGGATCGGCAGCCCGTGGCGCTGCAATGCCTGGTTCACCCGTGCCCGGACGAGGTCACGGTAATGACGGGGCGTGCGCGAGCCGTGCGCGTAGAAGTCGGCGTACGTGGAGAGCAGTTCGGGATGCTGGCGGCGCAGCCAGGCGAAGAACAGGTATTTGGGGCCGCGCATCAGGTATAGCGGTGTCGGGAGAATGTTGCCTGCCCCTGCGTCGGCCAGGGTGCCGATCAACTCGTCGATCTGCTCGGTGCTGTCTGTCAGTTCGGGCAGGATCGGCGCGACGAACACGGTGGGGGTGAGGCCGGCGTCGCGCATGGCTCGCAGGGCGATCAGCCGGGCCACGGTGGACGGTGCGCTGGGTTCGAGCGAGCGTTGCAGTGCCTCGTCGAGGAAGGCGATGGACATGCCGAGCTCGACGTTGACGCGCTGAGCTGCGACAGCGAGCTGATCCAGGTCACGGCCCGGCCGCGCTGATCCTGCTGGCCGGCGCGCTCGGCGACCGCTACGGCCGCAGGCGAATCTTCCTCGTGGGTATCGCCGGGTTCACCATCGCGTCGATCATGTGCGCGGTCGTCCCGACCATGAGCTCACTGATAGTCGCCCGCATCCTGCAGGGATCGGCGGGCCTCGTCGCTCTCTCCGCAGCCGGCCACAGCTGGGCAGCGCGATCAGTACTGAACCGAGGGGTCGCGTGCCCGCATTGCGGCATGTGATCTAGCTATCCATGCTGGCCCGGCCAGCGCGTCGGAAGGTGACGTGTGACCGAAACCAAGATGAGCGGCCGAACGATCTGGATGCCGGATCTAGCGGCACCGCTGCGAGCCTTTCTGCGAACTGAGTCCGGCAGCGCCGGCGTGCTCGTGGCCGCCATCGTCGCCGCACTGCTCTGGGCCAACATCGACCTCGGCTCCTACGAAGCCGTCTGGCGCACCCAACTGTCCCTGCGCCTCGGGCACCTCGAGCTCTCCCGCGACCTGCACACCTGGATCAACAGCGGCTTGATGACGCTGTTCTTCCTGGTCGTCGGGCTTGAGGCGCGGCGCGAGTTCGACCTGGGCGACCTACGCGACCGGCGACGTTTCGTGCTGCCCAGCGTGGCCGGCGTGGTCGGCATGCTGATCCCGGTGCTGATCTTCCTGGTGATCAACCACGGCGGGCCGGGCGCGCATGGCTGGGGCGTGGCTATGTCGACCGACACCGCCCTCGCGTTGGGCCTGCTGGCACTGCTCGGCCGGGGCGTGCCCGACCGGGTCCGGATCTTCCTGCTCACCGTGTTCGTGGTCGACGACTTGATCGCACTCATCGTCATCGCCCTGGTCTACAGCGACGACATCAAAATGATGCCCATCGTGGTGGCCGTAGCGGCGTTCGCGGTCATGCTGGCCATCCGCGCAGCCGGCGTCCGACGTGGCTCGGCGTACGTGCCGGTCGCCATCGTGATGTGGGGCGCGCTGCTGGTCAGCGGAGTCGACCCGGTGGTGGCCGGACTGGCCATCGGGTTGACCGCGTTCGCCTACTCTCCCGGCCGAGCTGAGCTCGAGCAGGTCAGCGGGCTGTTCCGGTCGTTCCGTGAGCAGCCGACGCCCAAGCTCGCGCGTACGGCTTCGATCGGCCTCGCGAATACGCTATCGCCCAACGACCGCCTTCAGCGCATCTACCACCCTTGGTCCAGCTACATCATCGTGCCGCTGTTCGGCCTGGCCAACGCTGGCATCAGCATCGACGGTCCGTTCCTGGCCAAGGCGTTCGCGTCGCCTGTCACCTGGGGCGTGCTGCTCGGGTATGTCGTCGGCAAGCCGCTCGCCGTGATCGGCACCTCGGCCGGGCTCACCTGGATCTCACACGGCCGCATCCGTCCGGCCGTGGGCTGGGCGGGCGTGCTCGGCAGCGGCACGATCGCCGGTGTCAGCTTCACGGTGTCGCTGCTGATCGCCAGCCTGGCCTTCACCGGCGACCAACTGGCCGAGGCCAAAGTCGGGGTGCTCAGTGCCGCGATCGTATCCTCAGCGCTGACCTGGACCGCGTTCCGCGTCACCAACATGTTGCCCAAGGACAAGCGCACCCGGGCGCTCTTCGGCGACATGACGGAGCTGATCGACCTCATCCCAGAGGTCGACGAGAAGCAGGACCACGTCCGCGGCCCAGCCGGTGCGTCGGTAACGCTGGTGCAGTACGGCGACTTCCAGTGCCCGTACTGCGGGAAGGCCGAGCCAGTCGTCCGCCAGTTGCTGGGCCACGCCGACCTGCGTTTCGTGTGGCGTCACCTGCCTCTGTCAGACGTGCACCCGCAAGCCCGGCTAGCAGCCGAGGCCGCCGAAGCAGCGGCCGCTCAGGGCAAGTTCTGGCAGATGCACGACCTGCTGCTCGACCACCAGGACAAGCTGAACATCACTGATCTAATCAAATACGCCGGCGACCTCGGTCTGGATCAGAAACGCTTCCACGACGATCTGATAAGCCAGGCCCACGCCGGCCGCATCGAAAGCGACATCGACTCGGCCGACAACAGCGGAGTGTCCGGCACCCCGACGTTCTTCATCAACGGCCGCCGCCACTACGGCGCCTACGACATCACGGCCTTGACCGCCGCCATTCGTATGGCCCGAGCCCGGGCCCGCCTCGGCCGCGAGGCACCAGCGACCCGTAAATAAGCGCGTTCCGTTGACTCGACAGCACACCGGTCGGCCGTCAGATCCTGCCGCGCGAACTCTTGCCTTGACCGAAGCGATGGGAGCGTCAAGAGGATCCGAGACGGGTCCTGTTGCGTTGCCGGATCGATGAACACGTTGTAGCCCGGGTGGGGGCCGAGGTCAGATCGCCTGGGCGAGCTCAGCAAACGCCGTCGAAACCAGCGTTGCCGGCGGGGCATCGACGGCGAGTTCGTAGTGGCCACGTCGTAGGTTCTGCATCAAGGCGTGTCCAGCGATGATCACCTGTGGTGTCCTGTCGGTTCGTAGTCCGCGCATCGGTCTCAACCGGTTTGAGCTGGCTGTGGTCGGCCTCGATCGGGTTGTTCGCGTACCGTTCGACGTGGTGCCAGCAACACTACCGTGTCCTCGTGACCAGGCGGTGCCGCTCCGGTGGCACGAGGATCAGGTCCCCCTGGCGTCCGGTCCAGCTTGCCGCGGAACCGATCAGTTCGACCCGCCCCCGCAGCACCAGCACTGTCGCCTGGCCCGGGTTCTCGTGCTCGCTGAGCTCGACCCCGCGACGCAACGCGATGATTGTCTGTCGCAGCGTACGTTCATGTCCGCCGAAGACGGTCTCGGCGCTGCGACCCGACTCGGATGCCACCGCCTCGGCGGGGGCCGGAACGTCGTACCTGACGGCGTCGGATAGAGCGAGAATACCGATCTCGGGCCAACAGCCGTGTGGTCGACGGAAGTCGTCAGCGCGGCCGTAGGGCCAGCGAGATGCCAGTAAGGACAACAGCATCACGTGACATCAGCCGCCGCCGACGTGGCGGAGGACGGCCAGGACCCGGCGGTTGTCGCTATCCGAGGACGGCAAACCGAGTTTCGCGAAGATGTTCGCCACGTGCTTCTCCACGACTCCGGAGGTGATGACAAGAGCCGCCGCGATCCCGGCGTTGGATCGTCCCTCGGCCATCAGCGAAAGCACCTCACGCTCCCGGGGGGTCAGCGACGCCACCCCAGCCGTGTCCTGCCCGGCCCGCATCAGGTGGCCGACCACCTCCGGATCCAGCGCGGTGCCACCGGATGCCACCCGGGTCAGCGCGTCCACGAATTCGGCGACGTCGGCGACGCGGTCCTTGAGCAGGTATCCGACGCCGGTCGGCCGGTCGGCGAGCAGGCGGGTCGCGTAGCGGGTCTCCACGTACTGGGAGAACACCAGCACACCGACGTCGGGATGGTCGCGTCGGATGTCGATCGCGGCGCGCAGTCCCTCGTCGGTGTGCGTCGGTGGCATCCGGATGTCGATGATGGCTACATTCGGTACGTTGGCGGCAATCGCGGACCGCAACGCATCCGCGTCGGCCACCGCCGCGCACACCTCGAAACCGCGGTCGGTGAGCAGCCGGACCAGCCCTTCGCGCATCATCGCGGCATCCTCCGCGATCACCACCCGCATGTCGTCGCCTCCGTTCACACCTGTGTGGGCAGCTCGATCTCGACCCGGGTCGGACCGCCGGTCGGACTGTGTACGCGCATCCGGCCGTCCACGACGGCGATGCGGCGGGCCAGGCCGGACAGGCCGGGACCGTCCGGGTTCGCCCCGCCGATGCCGTCGTCCTTGACGGTCAGCATCAGGCGCTCACCGGATCGGACGACGCCGAGCCCGATACGGGTCGCCCGGCTGTGTTTGGCCGCGTTCGCGAGCAGCTCGGAGGCGCAGAAGTAAGCGATGGTCTCGATCGCGGGCGCCGGGCGGTCGGGCAGCTCGACGTTCACCGCGACCGGGATGGCGCTGCTCGTCGCGAGCGTCGCCAGCGCGTCGCCGAGACCGTTGTCGAGGACCGGCGGGTGGATCCCGCGCACCAGGTCGCGCAGGTCGGCGAGGGCATCCTTCGCTCCGCGGTGGGCGAGCGCGACCAGTTCGCGGGCCTGTGCGAGGTCGGGTGGCGGGCCGTCGACACCGAGCTTCTCGGTCGCCATGCCGAGGTTCATCGCCAGCGTGGCCAGCCGGATCTGCGCGCCGTCGTGCAGGTCCCGTTCCAGCCTGCGCATCATCGCGGCCGCGTCGTCGATCGCGCGGGCCCGGGTGACCTGCAGTTCGCGTACCCGCTCGGCGAGCCGACGCGGACCGAGCAGCCGTCGCATCGCGGCAAGGTCCAGTGTCGTACCGGCCCGCATCAACCACGGTGCGACCAGCAGCATGGCGAGGCCGGCCGCGGCGATGAGGAACGTTCCGGCGAACGTCCGCGTACCGATAGTGCCGAACGGCGTCAGCGCCCACACCGGTCCGAGGCGCGTTCCGGCCGGGTGGTTGCGAAACAGCGGCCACCACACCGGGTAGCTGAGGTTGACCAGGCCGAATACGTAGCAGAACGCGCCGTAGCCCTCGGGAATGGCCAGTGGCACCTTGAGCAGGCCGTACCCGACGGCGCGCCAGCCCGGTCCGTCGGAGACCACGGCGCTGATCCGCTTCGAGAGCCGGGGCGGCGGGGCGTCCACGTGCATGTGGAGCAGCCGGTCGGCGAGTGAGCGATGCACGGCTCCCATCGCGCGCCCGGTCGGGGCGGCCAGCACGACCAGGAGCGCGATGGTGAGCGGAAACAGGACCAGGAACACCGGTGCCACGGTAGGTGCGGGCTGGTTGGACATGACTCCGGTCGCCCAGAGGATGAGGACGCCCAGGGCCGGCACGATCGCCGGTACGGTCAGGATCGCGGCCGCACTGACCACGCCGACGACGCAGAACACCGCCCGGCGCAGGGCCAGTGTGGTGAACGGAGCGCGCAGCGTTGTCATCGGCCCATTGTCGCTGGTCACGCGTCGCGATGGCGGAGCAGCACGCCGCCGCACAGGATCGCTACCGCCGCGTACCCGCACATCAGCAGCGCGCTGATCCAGCTGGAGAACAGCCCGGGTACCGGCGAGCTCACCGAGATCGAGTTGAGCAGCATCAACAGCGGGACGAAGCGGCCGACCTGGATTCCGCTCTCGCCGAACAGGCCGGCCACGATCATCGGGACGAATATCAGACCGAACAGCGTGCCGATCGCGGCGCCCGAGTGCCGCACGATCGTCCCGATGCCGACCCCGATCAGCGCGGTGACGCCCAGATACACGCCGGTCAGCACGACCGCGCGCAGGATCGCCGCGTCCCCGAGGGATGCGGCCGGGATGGCGGTGCCGCGGATCGCGAGCTGCCCGCTCAGATAGCCGACGAAGCTCGCGACCAGGCCGACGGTGAGAGCCGCGCCGCCGCACACGGCGACCTTCGCGGCCAAGACGATCCGACGCCGCGGGACGGCGGCGAACGTCGAGCGGATCATCCCGGTGCCGTATTCGCCGGTCACCGTCAGGACGCCGAGCGCTCCGAGGAGCAGCTGGGCCACAATGGCGCCGCCGAGGCTGTTGTTCAGGATCTGGGCGGCGGTGGCGACCGGGGTGTGCGATCGGTATCCGAGTCCCACCCCGGCCCCGGCCGCGGCCATCGAGACCACCGCAGCGATCGCCAGCCACCACGTCGACCGGACGCTGCTCAGCTTGATCCGTTCCATCCGGGCCGCGTGCCGGAATCCGTACCCGTTCATGACGCTCCCACTCCGCGATAGTCGGTGGCCTGCGAGGTGAGCCGGAAGAACGCGTCCTCCAGGCTGTCGTCGCCGGCGGCGAGTTCGGCGACGGTCGTCTCGGCCAGCAGCCGGCCGCGGCCGATGACCACCAGCCGGTCGGCGGTCAGCGCCATCTCGGCGATCAGGTGGCTGGACACAAACACCGTCCGGCCTTCGGCGGCGAGTCCGCGCAGCAGGTCCCGGACCCAGCGGATGCCCTCGGGATCCAGTCCGTTGACCGGCTCGTCGAGCAGGAGGACGCCCGGGTCGCCGAGCAGGGCCACAGCGACGCCGAGCCGCTGGCGCATGCCGAGCGAGTACGTACCGGCACGCCGCGTTGCCGCGTCGGACAGACCGACGATGCGCAGCGCCTGCTCGACCCGGGAACCGGGGATGTCGTTGCTCGCGGCCAGCGCGGTCAGGTGCGCGCGGGCGCTGCGGCCGGGATGGAACGCCCCGGCATCGAGGAGCGCGCCGACCGTCTTCAACGGCCAGTTCAGGTCCGGGTACCGGACGCCGCCGATCAGTGCCTCGCCATGGTCCGGGGCATCTAGGCCGAGGACCATCCGCATCGTCGTCGACTTGCCGGATCCGTTCGGGCCGAGGAAGCCGGTCACCACCCCCGGCTGCACCCGGACGCTCAGCCCGTCGACGGCGACCCGGTCGCCGTAGCGTTTCGTCAGCTCACGTAGTTCGATCACACGATCGACGCTAGGCAACGCCGTCGGCGGTCGGAAGCCGGAAACCATCCGACTCCGCCTGGAGGTTTTCCGCCCCCATCGCGGTCCCGACCCAGCTAAGGGATGTCTCGTAACCCCGGCGTCTGTCCGCTGAGGACGATCGTCAAGGATGTCTGGGTGCAGGTGATCTCCGCAGCACGCCCGGAGTGGATCTTCCCGTTCACGGGTCTGCAGCCCTGCCCCTGCCGAAAACCCCATCCGCCCTGGTGAGGACCGGTGCGTGGGTGTCGGAGCCGTTGGCCCGGTCGCTGGGCGCTGAGCCCGGGTGTAGCTGGTGATCGATGCGGCATGATGGGCTGCCGTGCTGCTGCGACTGGCGTACCTGGGCATGACGAACGCGTTCGCGGTGCTGCGACTGCTGCCGATGAGCGACTGGGACAAGGACGTGGAGATCCTTGCCCTGCGCCATCAGATCACGGTGCTGGAGCGCCAACTGGGCAAGGATAAGGTGCGCTTCGACGCCCAGGTGCGCCTGGCCGACGTCGCCGACGTGAGGGTCGTGGCGAAGCCGGAGGTCATCACACACGACCAGGTCTCCCGCAGCATGGACGTCGTCGCGAACGTGCGCGGGCGTGGTCTGGGCACCGTCACGAGTGAGGTCACGGATCGGCTCGCGCAGGTGACCTTCCCCGTGAGCACCATCTGGAAGTGCTCGGAGAGGCCCAGGCGAAGGCAACGTCCGACTTCCGCGTCTGGACCTTCGTGATCGGCGCCGTGATCCTGATCTTTCTCCTGCTGCAGGCCGGTTTCGGTAGCTGGCGGGTGGCGTCGCTGTACTTCCTGCTCCTACCGACGGCACTGGCGGGCGGGCTGCTGCTGGCGGCTCTCGACCGGTCGGCCGTCTCGGTGGTCGCGCTGCTGGGGCTGCTCACCGTGCTGGCGATGGCCGTACGGGGCGGCACCCTGCAAATCAGGCGGTACCAGCGGCTGGCCGACGAGGGTTACCCCCACGGTGCCGAGCTGGTCGAGCTCGGGTCGCGGCAGCAGGTCATCCCGGCCGTGACGGGCATGCTGGCGGCGGGGTTGGCGGTGGTCCCGATGGTGGTCTACGGCAGCGTCGCCGGCCTCGAGATCGTGAGCCCGCTCGCTCTGATCATCCTTGGAGCCGTCCGGACCGCTGCCCGCGCCCAGGCCGCGCCGCGCTTGGCGAGCCGGAAAGCTGGTCGACCCCGGCTCCGGCCTGAGCGGATTCAGGAAGGTCCCATGCACAGACAGGGAGGCGACCACATGCGACGCAGTGGTCGGTGGATGGCAGCGATCCTGCTCACGTTGGCCTCGGCGGCAGCTTGCACCACGCCCGCCTCGACCACCGCAGCGGGCTCGCTGCCGGTTGCCATCGTCGTTCCGGTCGTGCTCGGTCTGGTGGCCGCAGGTGCCAGATACCGCATTCGGCGCATGGGTTGACGGGAGGAACCTCACACTCGAAATTCAGAGTTGCCGACGAACAGCTGAGGCGCCCGACCCAGACCTGCGGTACGTCGTCAACGCGGCCGTGCAGCACGAAGCGTTACGCTCGCCGCCGCGCGGACCATCGAGCCGGTCAGGCGAAGTCGGTGAGCTTCGGCAGGAGCCGCTCGCCGACCTGCTCGGTGAACTCGACCGGGTGCCGGTCCGGGGTCACCTGGACCTCGGTCACACCGAGTGCGGCGTACTCCTGAGCAGCGGCGAGGAAGGCATCCGGCTCGTCCAGGGGCGGCACCCGCATCACGACGGTCTTTTCGATGCTGTCGTAGTCACGCCCCTCGGCCTCGCAGTGCGACCGGAGCACGTCGAGCTTGTGGCGCAAGTCGTCCGTACCGAAAAGGTTGCACGAGTCGGCGTACCGGGCGACCAGGAGGAGCGTCTTCTTCTCCCCGCCGCCGCCGATCATGATCGGCGGGCGGGGCCGACGGATCGGGGCCGGGACGCTGAGGGTCTCGGCCAACCGGTAGTGCCGGCCCTCGAAGGGACCGTTGTTCTCACTCCACATCTGCAGACAGATCTGCAGCGTCTCCTCGAGCCGCTCGAACCTCTCGCCCACGGGCACCACCGGCACGCCCAGACCACGCTGTTCCCGCTCGTACCAGGAGGCGCCGATGCCCAGGCGGGCACGACCGCCGGAGAGCACGTCCAGGGTGGTGACGATCTTCGCCAGCAGCCCCGGGTACCGGTACATCACGCCGGTGACCAGCACACCGAGCGTCATCCGCTCCGTCTGACCGGCGACGAAGCCGAGCGTGGTGTACGCCTCCAGCATCGGCTCGTCGGCCGGTGCCACGGCCTCCATCTGGAAGTAGTGGTCCATCACGGTGAACGAGGCGAAGCCGGCATCATCGGCGATCCGCGCGGTCCGGGCCAGGGTGGGTGTGATCAGCTCCGGCTCCGGCGGGGTGGTGAAGCTCCAGTAGTGCAGGCCCAGTTTCACAACCACACCCTTCCTCGCGCCACGTGGACGCTGGCGACGTACCCGGGAAAGCGTTCCATTTCGAGGGCACTCGACGTCAAGCCATCGCGCGGCGTCACCCATACGACCGACGGCGAGGCCCCGCCGTTGTGCGTCACCTCGTGCAGGAAACCGTCCCAGTCGCACAGCGGCTCGGGCGACCCGACCTCCGGCGCGGCCCCGGGTAGGTTCGCCGCGCAGACTGTCACAACCCGGGAAGCCGTCTTGTCGTTCCTCTAGACAGTCGCTGTTTGGAGGAATAGATGAGCGCTGAACACACACACCTGCCCCCAGGGGTTGAGGTGATCACGACCCTGCCGGAGGCGACGGCCCGGATCCCGGCTGGCGCCGAGGCCAGGACCATCCGGGTCACCCTGTCGCCCGGTGACCCCGGCGCACCGCCGCACCGGCACCCCGGGCCGCTCTTCGGCTACGTGACCCAGGGCGAGATCCTCTTCGAGCTGGAGGGGCAACCGCCCCGGGTGCTCAAGGCCGGTGACGCCCTGTTCGAGCCCGGGGGCGACGTGATCCACTACCAGGGCGCCAACAACCTTCCGGACGCGCAGTCGCAGCTTGTGGTGACCATGTTCGCGCCGCCGGGTACCCCGGTTCTGACCGTGGTCAGCGCGGAGGAGCTGGCCGCACGCCGACACCTACGAGTTACCCAGCCATGATGACCACCAGTATCCCGGATCTCTCACGCCTCAGGGGCCTTGATCAACACTTAGCGAGAGACCGAGGCTAATCCTTGGGCCGGCGGCGGATGAACCTTCCGTCGCGAAAGCTACAGAGGTTCAAATCCTCTACCCGCCACCAGGTGCGAGAACGGCCTCTGATCATCAGAAATGCGGTCAGGGGCCGATCTTGTTCCGTCCCGCCGAGTCCGACTGTTGCCCACCGTCGATCACAGTCCAGGGGCGTATCGGGGGGAGCATTGCACCCTTTGTAGCCTTTCCGACGTTGAGTGGAGTCGGCTTTGATGCTCTCCTTTGAGCCAGGACGAGCGTCAGGGGCGGTTCTTAGGTGGCCGCAAAGACCGCGTGAAGATCGTCCGGTTGGGCGTTAAGAAGGTGTCAAGATCGCGGCCGAGGGCTTGGGCTCGACGTTGACTAGGCTCGTGCTCGAGTTGATGAAACGCTTGGTCGTCGGCCGGCCCCTGTCCAATGACCGGCTCGGCGAGCAGTTGCTGCCTAAACGGATTGCACTGCCGGTGTTCGCCAGCGACCCGCTGTCGTCGGTGGCCTACGCCACCCAGGAGATCATGCTTGTGCTGACCCTGGGCGGGCTGTCGTACCTGTACCTGGCACCGTGGATCGGCCTGGCCGTCATTGTCTTGCTCGCCGTCGTGGTGATGTCCTACCGGCAGGTGGTGCGTGCCTACCCGTCCGGTGGCGGCTCCTACGAGGTCGCCACCACGAATCTTGGTGCCTCGGCCGGTCTCGTGGTCGCGGCTGCGCTGCTGGTCGACTATGTGATGACGGTCGCGGTGTCCGTCGCAGCTGGCGTCGACAACATCATCTCCGCATTTCCGCAGCTCAACCCCTGGCGGATGTTGATCAACCTCGGGTTCGTGGCCGTGCTGACCGCGATGAACCTGCGCGGTGTACGCGAATCCGGGCGGATCTTCGCCGTGCCCACCTACCTGTTCGTCCTCGGCGTGCTTGGCCTGATCGCGACCGGCTTCATCAAGATGATCTTCGGTGATGCTCCTGTGGCTGAGAGCGCCGGCTGGAGGGTCACTCCCGAACCAGGCCACGTCGGGCTCACCGGGCTTGCCCTCATGTTTTTGGCGCTCAGGGCCTTCTCCTCAGGCTGCACCGCGCTCACCGGGGCTGAGGCGATCTCCAACGGCGTGCCCGCGTTCCGCGCGCCGAAAGGCGATAACGCCGCACGGACGATGGCCGCGATGGGAATCCTGTCGATCACCATGTTCGGCGGGATCACCGCCCTGGCTCTGCTGTCTCACGTGCGCTATGTCGAGAACACCTGCGACCTGGTCGGCTTCCTCGGCAACTGTGCCACCGATCCTCAGCGCACCGTCATAGCCCAACTCGCCGCCGCCGTCTTCGGCGGCACCGACTCGCCGATGTTCTTCTACATCCAGTCGGCGACGGCGCTGATCCTGATCCTCGCCGCGAACACCGCGTTCAACGGTTTTCCGCTGCTGGGCTCGATCCTGGCCAAGCACCGGTATCTGCCCCGCCAGCTGCACAGCCGCGGCGACCGGCTGGCGTTCTCCAACGGCATCGTGTTGCTGGCGCTGGTCGCCGCCGCGCTGATCTATGCCTACAAGGGTTCGGTGACCAGCCTCATCCAGCTCTACATCCTGGGTGTGTTCACCTCGTTCACGCTGTCGCAGGTCGGGATGGTGCGGCATTGGAACCGGCATCTGCGCACCGAACGAGACCCGGCCGCGCGCCGCCGGATGCACCGCGCCCGCTGGATCAACGCGTTCGGCGCCTGCTTCACCGGGCTGGTCCTGATCATCGTGACGATCACCAAGTTCACGCATGGGGCTTACCTGGTGGTCATCGCGATGCCAGTGCTGTTCGTAATGATGCGAGCAATCCGCCGCCACTACGACGGGGTCACCGCCGAACTAGTGCCCGAGCCGGGCGGCATGGTATTGCCCAGCCGTATCCACGCCGTCGTCCTAGTGTCGCGGCTGCACAGGCCCACCATCCGCGCCCTGGCTTACGCTCGCGCCACTCGACCGGACACGCTCACCGCGCTGACAGTGGCGATTGCCCCTGAAGAGGTACGCCAGCTGGAACGTGAATGGGACGAGCATGACATCCCCGTCAGCCTGACGATCGTCGACTCCCCGTACCGCGATATCACCGGCTCAGTGCTGTCCTACATCGCCGGCCTACATCGGGAACATCCACGGGACCTCATCGTCGTCTACATCCCCGAGTACGTCGTGGGCCGCTGGTGGGAGCACCTGCTGCACAACCAGTCCGCGCTGCGGCTGAAGGCAAGGCTGCTGTTCCAGCGTGGGGTGATGGTCACCAGCGTGCCCTGGCAACTGGAGTCCAGCCACGCCGACCAGGAGCGGGCCCAAGACCTGGGCGCATCCGCAGGTCTGACCGGCTAGCTTGATCGGCATGAGCGTTGCCCCGTCCGCCAGCCCGCCGGCCATCCGCCGGACGGGCTGGCGGGCCATGGCGGGCGTGCTGCTGGCCGCTACCGGTCTTGCCGGTCTCACCGCCGTTCTCGTGCCCTCGCGCGCCGACATCGCGCTGGCCAGCGTCGTATTGCTCTACCTGGTCGTGGTCGTCATGACTGCCGTCGTCGGCGGGCTGGCGTCGTCGCTGGGGGCGGCGATCGCCTCCGACCTGGTGGTCAACTTCTTCTTCGTTCCGCCGTATCACACGCTGACCGTGGAAAGCCAGGATCACGTCATCACGCTCGTGGTCTACATCGCCGTTGCGATCACGGTCAGTCTTGCCATGGATCTGGCCGCTCGGCAGCGCGCTGCTGCCGCCCGCACCGGTATCGAGGCCGAACTCATGGCACGCATCAGCGCCGAGCCCGTCCGGGAAGGTTCCGTGCGCAGCCTCCTCGCGCACGTACGCGACGTCCTGCACATGGACACCGCGGCAATCATCGAAACCGCTGGTAACGGCACCAAACGTGTCGTGGCGATCGACGGACGAGATCTCACCGGAGCGCCAACCCTGTCCGTGCCCGCCGCAGCTAACCTCACCCTCGTCGTCGAGGGGCCACCGCTGTTCGCCCCCGACCCGAAGTTCCTCACCCGGCTCGCCGCCGCAGCCGCCCGCACCCTGCAGGCCGAACGCCTGGCCGCCGAGGCCGCGCAGGCCCGGGAGCTGGCGGAGATAGACAGGCGCGGCCCTGCTCACCGCCGTCGGCCACGACCTGCGCACGCCGCTGGCCGGCATCAAGGCCGGCGCGTCCAGCCTGCGCGATCCCGACCTGCACCTGACCGGCCCCCAGCAGGCAGAACTCCTCGCCACTATCGAGGAGTCCGCCGATCGCATGGCCGACCTCGTGGAGAACCTCCTAGCGATGAGCCGACTTCAAGCTGGGGCACTCAGCGTCCAGCCCCGCCCAATCGCCCTCGATGAAGTCGTCGCGGCAGCGGTGCTGCACCAACAAGAAGGGAGCCGGGTCGAGGTGGACGTCCCCGACGACCTGCCCTTGGCCAACGCCGACCCCGGCCTGCTCGAACGGGTCGTGGCCAATTTGCTCACCAATGCCCACCAGGCCAGCCCCGCCGGTTCCCCGGTCCACATCATCGGCCGTACTGCGAAAGACGGCAGCCTGCAACTACGGATCATCGACCACGGACCCGGCATACCAGCCGCCGACCGCGACCGCATGTTCGCCCCGTTCCAGCGCCTCGACGACCGCACCACCACCGGCGGCCTCGGCCTCGGCCTGGCCATCGCCCGCGGCTTCACCGAAGCCATGAACTCCACCATCACCGCCACCGACACCCCGGCGGAGGACTCACCATGTCCATCAACCTGCCAAGCGCCTCATGACCCGCATCCTCATCACGACGATGACCGGCAACTGCTGCGCGCCCTACGCATCACGCTCTCCGCACTCGGGTACGACGTCGCCCTCGCCTACGACGGTCGCACCGGCCTGGCCGCCGCCCAACGCACCCCACCCGACCTCGTCATCGTCGACCTCGGGCTGCCCGACCTGGACGGCGTCAGCATCGTGCAAGCACTGCGCGGCTGGTCCACCGCACCGGTCATCGTGCTGTCCGCCCGCCTGACTGAACAATCCAAGATCAACGCGCTGGACGCCGGTGCCGACGACTACGTGACCAAACCCTTCGCAGTCGGCGAACTGCTCGCCCGCATCCGGGCCGCGCTACGCCGCACGAACCCCACCGATCAGGCGCCCATCGTCCGCACGGAGGCCTTCACGTTGGACCTAGCCGGCAAGCGGGCACAATCCGCCTCCGGCAAAGAGGTGCGCCTCACTCCCACGGAGTGGCACCTGCTAGAAGCCCTCGTTCGTAACCCCGAGCGTCTCCTCACCCACCAGCAGCTGCTGCACGAGGTTTGGGGTCCGCGGTATGAGGCAGAAACCAACTACCTGCGCGTGCACATGGCCAACCTGCGGCGCAAACTCGAACCCGACCCCAGCCGGCCGCGCTACCTTCGCACAGACCCGGGCCTGGGCTACCGGTTCACGCCCGACAGCCCGAGCTGAGGACAGCCCAGACGGCACAGGGACGGGCGCGTTGCTGACGTGGGCAATTCTCAGCTATGTAGTTCACCAACTACAGATAAGACGGTTCGGCCGCTGCTGGTCGTTGCGAAGTGACCCTCCGCAACCTGGGCAGAGGCCGTCGGCAATGGTCGTCTTTAGGTAGCGCTGTTCACCACCTGACGGCCTGGCGACGGCCTGGCCCAGCTCGCGGGCACGGTTGCCCGACCCCTCCGCGCTCCGCCTTCACAGCTGGCATGCCCAAAGTTCGGAGGTCCGGGGTAGGAGCGGCCTGCGGGTTGGTATGCCTGTGGGGTGGCGGAGCGAGCGAGCAACGAGCAGTCTGCGATAGGGGGCGAGGGGCCAACCGAGGATGGTGGGACGGCGTCTCAGACATCGCTGGCGGGTCGCCCGACGGCGGGGCTGGGGTTGCTGCTGGGCGCGTTGGGTGTGGTGTACGGCGACATCGGCACCAGCCCGCTGTACGCGCTGAAGACGGTCTTCACTCTCGATCGCGGTCTGGTACCGGACGCGCCGGACGTGTTCGGCGTGATCTCGCTGGTGTTCTGGTCGATCATTCTGGTCGTGTCGGTCAAATACGTCATTTTCATCCTGCGGGCCGACAACGAGGGCGAGGGTGGGGTGATGGCCTTGGCCGCCCTCGCCCGACGGGCGCTGCTCAGGGCCAGCGAACGGCGCGCCGCCATGGTGTTGGCGCTGGGGGCGCTGGGCGCTGCCCTTTTCTACGGCGACAGTGTGATCACTCCGGCGATCTCGGTGTTGTCGGCGGTGGAAGGGCTGGAGGTCATTTCGCCGGGCTGGGCGGTGGTGGTGTTGCCGGTATCGGCGGTGATCCTCACCCTGCTGTTTGCCATCCAGCGATGGGGCACCGGACGGGTCGGGGCAGTCTTCGGGCCGATCATGCTGCTCTGGTTCGCCTGCCTGGGCGTCGCCGGCGCGCCCGAGGTGATACGTCACCCGGGCGTGCTGGCCGGGCTCTCACCGACGTACGCGGCCCTTTTCTTCATCGACCACCCGGTCATCGCGTTCGTCGCGATGGGTGCCGTCGTGCTGGCGATCACCGGCGCCGAGGCGCTCTACGCCGACATGGGTCACTTCGGCCGCGCCCCGATCCGCCGGGCCTGGTTCGCGATCGTGTTTCCCGCGTTGACACTCAATTACCTCGGCCAGGGCGCGTTGATCCTCCGGGCACCGGCCAGCCGGGACAATCCGTTCTTCCTGCTGCTGCCAGGCTGGGCGCAGCTGCCGATGGTCGTCCTGGCCACCGTGGCCACCGTGATCGCGTCCCAGGCGGTGATCTCCGGGGCGTTCTCGGTATCCCGGGAGGCCATGCGGCTGGGCTTCCTGCCGCACCTGCGCATCCGGCAGACCTCCCGCCGCGAGTACGGGCAGATCTACGCGCCCGGGGTGAACTGGGGCCTGTTCGTGGCAGTCCTGCTGGTGGTGTTCGCGTTCGGCTCATCCACGAACCTCGCGGCCGCCTACGGGGTGGCGGTCACCGGCACATTCCTGATCACCACGACCCTGTTCCTGGTCGTCGCGCGGGTGCTGTGGCGCTGGACCACCTGGCAGCTGGCGTTGTTCGCGGTCGTCTTCGGCAGCATCGAGCTGACCTTCTTCACCGCGAACCTGGCCAAGGTCACCCACGGTGGTTGGCTGACGCTCCTCATCGCGATCATCGTGTTCACAGTCCTGCTGACATGGCGGCGCGGCGCCGAACTGGTCACCTCCCGACGGATCGAGCGCGAAGGGCCACTGGCCGACTTCATCGACACCCTGCACGCCACGAACATCCCCTGGGTGCCGGGCACCGCGGTGTTCCCCCACCCGAACAAGGAGACAACGCCTTTGGCCCTGCGCGCGAACGTCGCGCACAACCATGTCCGCCACGACAGAATTGTGATCATTACCGGTCGCACCGCCAACGTCCCGCACATCCCTTGGGAGCAACGTCTCACCATCGACGATCTCGGCGACCCGAATGACGGCATCATCCACATCACCGCCGTCTTCGGTTTCCAGGACCCCACCGACTTCCCCGAGGTCCTGTGCCGCGCCGCCACCCATCCCCTCGCCAAAGGGATCGACGTGGACCAGGTCTCCTACTTCGTTTCGAGGATCACTCTGCGTTGCACCCGTAGCCCCGGCATGGCCACCTGGCGAAAACGCCTGTTCATCGCCCTCGCCCACAACGCCGCCAGTCATGCCGAGTTCCTTCACCTGCCCGACGAACGCACCATCGTCCTTAGCGCTGAAGTCCCCGTCTGAACCGCCCCGATCAGCCGCGCCGAGTGCTAGGCACCAGAAGCTTCCCGACGACGACGCGCGGCTACGCGCAACTGGCGACCTGGGCTGAGTCCTTCGGCACGGTACATCAAGGTCGGCATGGAAGGCACCGGCAGTCACGGCGCCGGGTTGCTGCGATTCCTGACCGACTACGGACTACCCGTCGTCGAGGTCGACCGGCCAGACCGCTCCACCCCGCCGACGCATCGGCAAGACCGACACCATCGACGCAGAGTCCGCCGCCCGAGCTGTGCTCTCCGGCCGCGCCAACGGCTGAGCAGGTACCTCGAGCGGATCCGGGGCAACGACTATCACGCGGCCTACCAGCAGCTCTGCTCCGACGTGCTGTGGGGGTACACCGAATCGGACCACGCCGCATTCCTGCGGGAGCAGGGGCCGTTCGTGTCGTACTCAATCGGCGATCCGACGAGGTCCACAGGCATCGACGGGACCTACCTGAGCTACCCGGTCAGTCTGGCCCATGCCGACGGAACGGCGCTCGTCGTCCGCTTGGCGGTGCACTTGGAGACCGGCGGCCCCAAGATCTGCGACGACGGTACCTGGCGGAAATGACGCGGCACCCTGGTCGCGGGCAGTCGGGGACGTCCGGTTGCTAAGAACTCCTAACAGAATGATCATCTGAGGAGTCTGCGGTAACAGATGATCGCGCAGGCCAGGCTCATGAACGCTTCGTGGATGTCGTCGCGGATCTCCCAGCGGACGCATAGCCGGCGGAACCAGTGCAGCAGGGCGATGGTCTGTTCGACCACCCACCGGTGCGCTCCCAGGCCGGAGCCGTGTTCGATGCCTCGGCGGGCGATGTGTGGGGTGATCCCCGTGGCGCGGACGGCGCGGCGGTGGGTGTCGTAGTCGTAGCCGCGGTCGGCGTAGAGCCGGTCGGGCCGCCGGCGGGGCCGCCCGCGTCTGCCGCGTACGGGCGGGATGGCCTCGATGAGCTTGTGCAGTTGGGTGACGTCGTGCCGGTTGCCGCCGGTAAGGCTGACGGCCAGCGGGATGCCCGCGCCTTCGGTGATCACATGGTGTTTCGAGCCGGTCCTGGCGCGGTCGACCGGGCTCGGACCGGTTTTGGGCCGCCCTTGAGCGCCCGGACATGGGACGCGTCGATCACCGCCTTGGACCAGTCGAGCTTGCCCGCGGCGTGCAACTCGCCAAGCAGGACCTCGTGCAGGCGTTGCCACACGCCGGCGGCTTGCCACTCGGCCAGTCGCCGCCAGCACGTCATGCCCGAGCCGAACCCGAGTTCTTGCGGCAGGAACTCCCACGGGATCGCGGTGTAGAGCACGAACAGGATCCCGCACAGCACCTGCCGATCCGGGATCCGCTTACGGCCGGGATAGCGCTGTCGTCGCTCGATCTGGGGCAGCAACGGCTCGATGCGCTGCCACAGCCCGTCCGACACGATCCACGGCGGCTGCTCGCCTCGCCTCACGGTCGAACACTGTAGTTGATCGTCTAAACAGGACGCGCGGTCATCCCCTAGATCATTCTGTTAGGAGTTCTTACTCACCCATGCCCCGCAGCATGGCTTCCGCCTCGCGCACCATGTCCTGTTCAAGTTGGGCGCGCTCAGCCGCGTTGTCCTCCCACAGGTCGGCTAGGAAGGCGAACGTGGCACCCGCCCTACGGCATGTTGGCGAGGCGAAGGATCTCATCGACAACGCGCTCGATCGGGGCGGTGGCGTCGATCCCGGTCCCCGCCTGCGGAATCTCCTCTTTCGTCCGGTGCAACCGTGCGATGATCTCTCGCTCCTCCGGCCTTCCGCCCCAGTCGTCGGGGTCCACGGCCACGCGCTCGTCGATCCGCCTCATCGTTCACGCTGGTGTGCTGCGCCTCAATCGACTCATGGCGCTGCACCGGGCTGGCACTGCACGCTTGCTCGCTTCCAAGCCGTGTTAGCCCTCACCGAAGGTGACGGCTAACACGGCTGGTGCAATACCGGCGCCGGAGTGTCGACGATCTGGCAGGTCAGGTGACCCCGATGTTCAGGTAGAAGTGGCCGAGCTTGAGTGATAGCGAGGCGCCTCCGAAGTGGTGAATGAGCAGCGCCAACAGGATGACGATCAAGATGCAGACGACGAGCCAGATCAGGAACCACACGATCCCTGGGATCCCGTAGCGACCGACGCGAGCCATTAGGCTCGCCCCCTCGCGGTCGGCGCTGCAACACGCGCCGCCGCGCATGGACGCGTCGGCTGTCGGTAACTGCGCCCGACGCTAGCGGACGTCTCCATACAGCCTCCTTCATTAAGGTGTCCGCGAAATTTCCCTACCGAGACGCGCGTCAAACCGGGCCGGAGGAGTCCGCTTCAGGATCCCGCCGGAGCCGGGCCGCGTCTGGGCTGTCGGTGAACGGCACGTTCAAGCGTGTCCCGGTCTACAGCAGTGGAGTGGTCCACTCAGGCACACATCAACGCCACGCTTATGGCCGTCCGGATGCTCCTGGAGTCCAGCTGACCGCCTGTGGCGGCGCTCGCCCCGCCGACGATCTCCGTGATCTGTGGGACTGAAAGGTGCGACCGCCTGGGCTACGGTGCTCGGATGGATGACCTTGCCCGTGCCCGTGCGGCAACCCTGGATGCCTTGACGGGAGAACTTGCCTCGCGCCTCGCCGCCTACTACAACGAAGAAGGCAACTATGCCGGTGCATCGTTCTTGGCCATCGCGCCGAACGAGCCTGCAGTTATCTCAGCTGCTGACCTCTTCGTTCGCATATTGGCTCGTCGATCCGTCCATCGACGCGAATGCCAGAATGGGTCGGGGCGTGGCCGCTCAGGCGGCGGACTACGAGGAGCAGCGCAAGTTTGAGGAGGCCAGCGGCCGTACCGTCGCCGATCCTCCTGGCAAGCTGGCGGTTGACCGCTTGTCCGACCTTATGGCCGCAGCACGTGGGCTCAACCTAGTTCGTCAGAATCGCAACGGCGTCGACATCCTCACCGTCGGTGTCCCACCAACCGTTGGGCTGTTCGACCGCTATGAACCGGTTTCGGCCAGGGCCCGCCAAGGCACAGTTCCTCTATCGGCTGTACTCCGGGTATGCCCACGCCAAGCAGTGGGCCGCGATGCTAGGCGCTGCTAAGCAGGCGCCCTTCGACCCGTCTGGGCGCACCCTCGCCCTGACCCAAGGGAGCGATCTTGTCGCCGTTGCCGCAACACAACGCGCCATTAGGGCAGTCGGCCGTGCCCTCGACGCGTTGGAACAGCTGCGGCAGGGACCAAGAACGTCGGAGCCGGAAGCCGCCGCCGACTGATAGACCGTCAGGCCGACGCATACCGGCACGAGTTCCGGCGCACGTGACCCCAGGCAACCAACACGGCGTGCTGACCTGCGCTCTCATGAGCACCTAAGGGACGTCTCGTAACCCCGGCGTCTGTCGGCTGAGGACGATCCGTCAGGATGCCCGGGTGCAGGTGATCACCGCAGCCCACCCGGAGTGGATTTACCCCTTCACTGGGCTGCAGCCGGCCCAGTTCCGCAAGCTGGTTCGCCTGGTCGTCGAGCGTGGCGGTGACGCCATCGCCGACGGCCGGCCGGGCCGGCAGTGGGCCCTGGACCTCGCCGATCGGGTGCTGCTGGTGGCCGCGTACTGGCGCACGAACCTGACGATGCGCCAGATCGGCCCGCTGTTCGGGGTGTCGCACTCCGCGGCGCACCGGGTCATCGACGCTCTCGGCCCGCTGCTGGCCCTGGCGCCGGTGCGCCGGCGGCCGGTCGAGCAGATCGCCATCGTCTACGGCACCCTGATCCCCACCCGCGATCACCGCCTGGCCGCCCGCAGCAAGAACTACCGGTACTCGACGAACCTGCAGGTCGCCATCGACGCCAGCACCCACCTGGTCATCGCCGTCGGCGACCCACAACCGGGCAACCGCAACGACACCATCGTCTACCGCACCTCGGGCATCCAGGAGAAGCTCGACGGGCGCCCGGTGATGGCCGACGGCGGCTACCGCGGCAACCCGGAGGTGATCATCCCGTACCGCAAGCCCGCCGACGGCAGCGACCTGCCGGCCTGGAAAGAAGCCCTCAATGTCGAACACCGGACCGTCCGAGCCGGGGTCGAGCACGCCCTGGCCAGGATGAAGTGCTTCAAAATCCTGCGCGACTACCGACGCGCCGCTCACACATTGGCCGACGCGGCTTCCGGCATCGCCAATCTCCACAACATCATCCTCGCCGGCTGACCGCCGGCCCCGCCCAGGGCAACACCTTCACTCAGTTACGAGACGTCCCTTAGCCCACTCTTCCGGGTCTTGGGCTCCAAGCTCCTTGAACCTCTCCGCGAGCGATACAGCAGAATCGCGGACATCCGGCGGCAGAGTCGCCAGCCACTCGCCCCACGTAGGCCAGGAAATCACCACGTGATCATGCCTTCGCCTCGTCCGCTAGCCAAACCCCAGCGCTCGGCGCGGTGTCCCAGGATGCCGTCAAGAGACGACGTGCCGGAAACCGACCGCTTCGGTTTAAAAGAATGATCGGCGGGCGGTGAGCTGCCCCTGCCCCCCTGCTGACCACGCGCGCCACCTACCGCCGCACCGAAGACGACGAACCCGCCGACACCCTGACCGTCAGTACCCTCACCTACGCCGGCTCGGGGTGGCTCTCCGAAGGCGACGCACTGCTCGCCAATACCGCCGCCCGGCAGCGCCGGGAGAGCAGACGCATCGGCCGGGAAGAACTCGCCCACGAAGCCTGGCTCACCGGGGCCGCCGCATGAGCCGAGACATCACCCCGCGCTGGTACTCCCCCGCCGAGGTCGCCGTCCTGCTCGGCGTCGGCATCTCCAAGGTCAAGATGAAGATCGCCACCGGCGAGCTGCGCTCCATCAAGGACGGCAAGTACCGCCGCATCCTCCCCGAATGGGTCGACGACTACATCCGCGAACAGGTCGAACGCCAGGAGGCCGCCTGATGCCTGGACGCGCCCGCGCCAACGGCGAAGGCTCCATCTTCCCCTACCGCAACGGCTTCGCCGCCTACGTCTGGGTCACCAAGCCCGACGGTCGACGCACCCGCAAGTACGTCTATGGCAAGACCCGCGAGGCCGTCCACGAAAAGTGGATCAAACTGCACCAGCAGGCCAAGGCCGGGCCGGTCGCAACAAGCGTCCCGACGGTCGGCAGCTTCCTCACCCGGTGGCTGACCGAGATCATCCAGCCGAACCGCGCACCGTTGACCTACGCCACCTACGAGACGTTCGTCCGGCGGTACATCGCGCCCGGCCTCGGAGCGAAGCGGCTCGACCGGCTCCAGTCACGCGACGTGCAGACCTGGATCAACCAGGTGGCCCGCACCTGCCAGTGCTGCGCCCAGGGCAAGGACGCCGCCCGCCCGAAGCACAAGCGACGCTGCTGCGCGGTCGGCCGCTGCTGCCAGGCCGTCCCGTCAACGCGCACGGTCAGCGACATCCGAGCTGCGCTGCGAGCCGCCCTCACCGCCGCCTACGCCCTGGTCCTCGTCACCGGACTGCGCAAGGGCGAGGCCCTCGGATTGACGTGGGAGGACATCGACCTCGACGCCGGTGAGCTGACCATCGGCCGGCAACTGCAACGCGTCCGGGGAAAACTGCTCCACCGCGACACCAAGACCCAGGCATCCGACGCCACTCTCCCCCTGCCCGACATCTGCATGACCGCGCTCAAGCTGAGGAGCGAACAACGCGACGAGACACGAGAATCCGCCGGAAAGGCGTGGCAGGAATCCGACCTCGTATTCACCACCCGCTATGGCACTCCCATCGAGCCGCGCAACTTCCAGCGCTCTTGGCAGACTCGCTGCGACAAGGCGAGAGTCAAGCCAATCACCGTTCACGACGCCCGCCGCACCTGCGCCACGCTGCTCGCCGACCTTGACGTCCACCCGAGAGTCGCCATGCAGGTCCTCCGGCACGCCCGCTTCTCCGTGACGATGGAGATCTACACCCAGGTCTCGTCCACAGCGACCCGGGAAGCCCTCAAGCGCCTCGGCGACTCCCTCGGCCGCTGACGCCGATGCTGTACTTAGCTGCTGTACGACAGCAGAAAGGCCACCTCCCGAACCCGGGAAGTGGCCTTTGACCTGCGTGGGCGATACTGGGATCGAACCAGTGACCTCTTCGGTGTGAAGCAGGACGCTACACCAGCCCTGACCTGCAAAGACGAGAAGCCGCAGCTAGCGGTGGGTGCAGTTGAATGCCGTTCGGCGCCGCTGAACGCTGTTCAGCGCCGTTCAGTGCAGGCGGTTGCTCCCAATCCGCTCCCCCGGTTTCGGCCCCGAAAGGGCGTCATGGTTGTGGTCAGGAAGCTCAACGCACCACCAGGTCGTGCAGGGCGTCCACGGCTGGCGGTCTACGCGCTCGGGCAGCGCCCAGATGTCCCGATCGGTCTCCAGCTCGGCACGCAGTCGCAGCATGTCAGTAGCGAGTCGTCCCGCAGCGCCCGCGGGGAGCGGTCCATGCTCGGCCTCCCGTTTTGCGGCAATGAGATCAGGTCCGATCCGTGCGCGTCGACGTGGTCGACGGGAAGGTGCTGCTGGTGCTGTTCGCCCGCGCGGCTGGGCCGAGTGACCGGCGGCCTGCCGGACTGGGATGTGTCGAAGCCGAAAGCTATGGCCTGAGCCCGCGCTCGCGGCGTTGGAGGACGAGGAGGCGCATCTGCTCCGCCAGCTCCGGGTTCGCCGGTGACGGCGGGTGCGCCAGCTTCGGGGTTGGCTGCGACGGCCGTGGGGTGCCATTTGCGGGCTGGTCCGGTCGAGCCTCCTTCCACTCCTTCGACAGGAATCGGCGAAGGAACGCTAGCCAGCCCATCACCCCGCAGCACAGGATCACCCCGGTACCCCATCGCTGAGTAGACGGCCGGTCGACAAGCCAGATCCCTCCGGCGAGAATGGCCACCCGCGCGCCTAGCACCAGCGCAAACCGCCAGCCCTTGGCCTGCCTCCCGATGACGGGACGGCCACGAAGCCACAACAAGCAGCCGAGGAACACGGCGATCGCGGAAGGAATGATCAACTCAAGCCAGCTGGGTGGCTTGGATCGCTTCGACACAAGCGAATTATCGCCGGCCAACGTCCGGTCGCGGGACACCCTAACGTCCCGTGTCCGCCGTACCCTCCACAACGACGAGCGGAAGGGCGGGCGGATGAGCATCGACTACGACGAGAACCCGATGACCGACGACGAGTTGCAAGACGCGGCCCGGGTCGAGGACTGCAGTTCAGTCAGGCCGGACCGCACGCGGGGCCGGGCTTGCAGGGCTGATGCATGCCGGGTCCTGCCCGCTCATAGGTCCCGATAGTGGTGATCACTGGAGTCGTAGAGGACGAGGAAGCCCCGGCGGGTTGGTCGGCCGGTCGTGGCCGTGGACGGTGTGGAAGTGGTCGCGGAACCGGGCCAGGTGCAGGGCGATCTTGTCGGCGACCTCGGCGGAGCGCACGCCACGAACGGCGGCGTCGAGGTACCGGCTAGCCCAGGCCTCGATCGAGTCGGGTGCGGTGAGGCCGTCGATCGGCAGCGGCACAACCTTTCGCGAAGGCAATCTGCGCCGATCCGAGGGTTCCTAGATCAAGCGACTTTGGGGCAGAGCCCCCTTGGCTCCAGTGCAGCTGCAGGAAGCACCCCCAGCGCGATCCCATCCTCATGGAGGCCCGACCGGAGTACGCCGGAAACCGGCAATAGACGGCCGGGGCTTGCGCTGAGCTGGGGATTTCGCACGAACGCTGGCTCAACCCCGCGATCGGGTCGTCGCCCTTCTGCCGTACTACGGCGGCCTACGGCTGGGCGAGGTCGTCGCACTCGATCTGGACGACGTGCAGCTGTCCGCCCGCAAGGGCGTGATCACGGTCCGGGCCGGCAAGGGCGGCAAGTACCGGGAAATCCCGGCGCACGCCGATCTCCGCAAGCACCTCGCCCTCTGGCCCAGTGAATGGGTCAGCGGTCGCCCCATGAATCGGGTGGCGTGCCGAGGATTTTGCGCGAGGACTTGATCACGAACCACCCGAACAGGCCGCTGCCGCTACCGCCGATCACCCCGCCGAGGAGCGAGGAGACCCGTAGACCCAGGACGATCCCGCGGGGACCGGTTCCCCACCTGGTGATGAACCGCTCGCCGAGAAGCTTGTTGGCCCTGTCGATAGCGGATTCGGGAATCGACTCCACGATCTGTCGTCCCCAGTGCGGGGCAGCCTGACCGGCCAGCGGCCCTAGGATCCGCTTCGCAGTCGAGTTCCCGACGAGAACGGAGGTTACCAGCAACTTCCGCGTCTCGATGTCTTCGACGTCGAGGCTGTGGATCTCGGCGACCGACAGCGTGTAGCGCACCGACGCTTCCAGGAAGCCGATCATGCCGGCCCGCGTGCCGGAATCGTGAACCGAGCCGACCTCCGACTCTGCCGCGGCCGCCCCTGCGCGTGCACCAACCTCCGCAACCTCGTGCAGGTAGAACTTGTTCACGAAGGCGATCAGCTCGGCCGGCGTCTTGTCCGGATGCAGCCTTCGCAGACGTTTCACGCTCGCGACTGCCAACGGCTGCTGAGTCTCGATAGCTTCGCTGAGGTCGGCCTTGCTGAGGTCGGCCCTGATCGGGGCCCGACGGACGACCCTCTTCTCCTGTGGCACCACCAGATCATGGCCGACTGTCGACATCCGAGCAATGCGATGTCGGCCGTTCAAGGCGAAGGGACCGGCACGGCGGAATCACCACGCGGCGCACGAGTGGGCCGGCATCGCCGTGGTCGTGCTCGCCAACGCCGCTGCCGTCGCCACCCCCGCCGCGCGCATGAGACACGGCTGCCCGGCTACACGGCGACGTCCGCGGGCCTGCTTGCTCGCGCCCGATCCCCGGACGAGCTCCCGCCGGCACCCACGCCGGACACCCGACCCGACCTGATGACCCACCCGAAAGGGGTGGGCCAGCAGACGGCGGCGACGGCAGTTCGCCAACACGCGCTGGGGGTCCGACCTCGCTTCGGAGCGACAAAAGCAGTTCCGTTGTACCCCGCGTGTATCCACGTGTTGCCGTACGCAATGCCTGGTCCGGGTATCCGCACCGGCCCGTGGAGACGGGCCCGGCCGTGCACGGCCGGGCCGGTCGGGTTACGGCCATCTAGCTCAGATGGTCCAGTGCCCACGTGAAGAGCGTGCGGGCGAGGCCGGAGACGAGGCCGGTGATGACGGCGAGGGTGAGCTTGCGGCGCCAGGCCTTATCGGTGGGCTGCGGGTTCATACGTGTGCTCCCGTTTGCGGTGGAAGCGGGAGGAGCCGGCCGGGTCTCCCTTTCGGACGTCTCCGACGAAACACCGAACGTCGGCGGTACGGCATCGGGTTGGGAGGAAGCCGAACGACACCCCTGCGTACGCCACGGACGACCAGCGAGAACCAGCATCGTTGCGCTCCGTTCTACGCTGGTTCCGTGGTGTTCGGCGGGCCCCGCCGAACAGGTAGGAGGTCCGCGATGAGCGCTGGTTCCGCAGGCGACGACCCCGACGCCGTGCACACCCTGTCCGAACTGGCCACCGCCTTCGACCGGCTTCGCGGCAGCCGCTCCTACGACGACCTGGACAGGGCGGTGAGACCCCCGCGGTTGGCCCGGTCGACGTTGAGCAACATGCTCAATGGCAAGTCCGTGCCGACCGAGGACACGGTGGTCTTGTTCCTGACGGCTTGTGGGCTGGACGAAATAGCGCAGAAGCCGTGGCTGGCGGCACGAGAACGGGTCAGCACCGCACATCTGCGCCGGCCGGCCGGCGCGGTGCGGGTCCGCGAGGCCCGGCCCCGGCTGCTCGGGGTGCACGCCTCGATCCAGGTCGACGCAGCCGCCACCGACTTGCCCGTGTACGTGCCCCGGGACGTGGACGCCGATCTGCGTACCGCGATCTCCGCCGCCCAGCAGGGCGGGTTCGTGCTGCTGGTGGGCGACTCGTCCGTCGGCAAGACGAGATCGTTGTTCGAAGCAGTCAAGGCGGAACTACCGGAGTGGTGGCTGGTACAGCCGGGCGATGCGGCAGCCGTGGCCGAGTTCGCTGGCGACCCGGCGCCGCGCACGGTCGTGTGGCTGGACGAGTTGCAGCGCTACCTCGACGCCACTCCAAGCCTGCCGGCCAAGACCGTCCGCAGCCTGATCGACGCCCGTACCACGGTGGTCGCCACCGTGTGGAAACACGAGTACACGACCCGCACCGCTCCCCGCGTGCCGGACCAGCCTGACCCATACGCCAGCGACCGCGAACTGCTCCGCTTGGCTCACGTTATTGACGTCCCGGACGAGTTCAGCCAGGCGGAGCGTGACCGCGCCGTGACCCTCGCCGCCGACCGACGCATCCGCGTCGCCCTGGATACCCCCGACGCCGGGTTCACCCAGGTACTGGCGGCCGGTCCGGAACTGGTGCGCCGGTGGGAGAACGCGTCCGACCCGTACGGCAAGGCGATCATCACGGCCGCGGTCGACGCCCGCCGTGTCGGCGCCACTGCACCTCCGACCCGTGATTTGCTGGCCGATGCCGCACCCGGCTACCTCACCGATCGCCAGCAGGCCACCGCCCCCGCCGACTGGCTAGACCAGGCCCTCGAGTACGCCACCACGCCACTGCACGGCGCCGCGTCGGCGCTGGACCCGGTCCCGGCCGGCATGGGTCGCATCGCCGGCTACACCGTGGCCGACTACCTGTACCAGCACGCCCTCCGCAGGCGCCGCACGACGCCCGTGCCCGACGCCACCTGGCAAGCCATCATCGACCACCATCACCCGGACGACACCCGCCGCCTCGCCGACAGCGCCGATCGACGGATGCACTTCGCATCCGCCGTGGTCCTCTACCGCCAAGCCGTTAACGCCGGCGACAGGGACGCGGCGCATCGGCTCGTCGAGCTCTTGGCGGATCAGGGGCAGATTGACGAGGCGGTCACCATGCTGCGCGTAGGGGCTGCCGACGGCGACGGCGACGGCGACGGCACACGTTGGCTGATCAGTCTGCTGGCCGGCCAGCAGACTGATCAGCGGCGGATCGATGAGCTGCGCGCGCGGGCCGACGCCGGCAACGGTTACGCCGCGATCCGGCTGGTCGATCTTCTGACGCATGGGGGCCTGATGGATGAGGGCCGGATCGACGAGCTGCGCGCGCGGGCCGCCGCCGGCAACGGCTACGCCGCAGGCCACCTGGCCGGCCTGCTAGCGCGTCAGGGCCGGATCGACGAGCTGCGCACGCGGGCCGCCGCTGGCGACAGGTATGCCGCGCATTGGCTGGCCTGCCTGCTGCCGGACCAGGGGCGGGTAGACGAGGCGGTCAACGTTCTTCGCGCGCAGGCGGACACCGGTGACGGGGATGCCTCGCGTCGGCTGGTCGAGCTGCTGGTTGATCAGGGCCGGCTCGATGAGCTGCGTACGCGGGCGGACGCCGGCGACAGGGACGCCGTGGTCCCGCTGGTCGAGCTGCTGGTTGATCAGGGGCAGATTGACGAGGCGGTCGCCGTGCTCCGCGCGCGGGCCGACGCCGGCGACAGGAACGCCGCGCGTCGGCTGGCAGGCATGCTGGAGGACCAGGGGCAGATTGACGAGGCGGTCACCGTGCTCCGTGCGCGGGTCGACGCCGGCGACAGGAACGCCGCGCATTGGCTGGCCGGCCTGCTGGCGAACCACGGGCGGCTTGAGGAGGCAGTCGCCGTGCTACGCCCCTGGGCGGACGCCGGCGACTGGTACTTCGTGGAGCGGCTGGCCGGTGTGCTGGCGGACCAGGGGCAGATTGACGAGGCAGTCACCATGCTGTGCACGCGGGCGGACGCCGGTGACTGGTATGTCGCGCGTCGGCTGGTCGAACTGCTGGCGGACTACGGGCGGGTTGACGAGGCAGTCGCCGTGCTGCACGCGCGGGCGGACGCCGGCGACTGGTACGCCGTGGAGCGGCTGGCCGGCCTGCTGGCAGACCACGGGTGGGTCGAGGAGGCAGTCGCCGTGCTGCGCGCGCAGGCGCACGCCCGCGACGGGTACGCCGTGGAGCGGCTGGCCGGTGTGCTGGCGGACTACGGGCGGGTTGACGAGGCAGTCACCATGCTGCGCGCGCGGGCGGACGCCGGCAGCAGATCCGCCGTAAGTCACCTGGCCGACCTGCTGGCGAACCACGGGCGGGTTGAGGACGCAGTCGCCGTGCTACGCCCCTGGGCGGACGCCGGCGACTGGTACGCCGTGGAGCGGCTGGCCGAGCTGCTGGCGAACCACGGGCGGGTTGAGGACGCAGTCGCCGTGCTACGCCCCTGGGCGGACGCCGGCGACTGGTACGCCGTGGAGTGGCTGGTCCAGCTGCTGGCGGACTACGGGCGGGTTGACGAGGCAGTCACCATGCTGCGCGCGCGGGCGGACGCCGGCGACGGGTACGCCGGGGAGCGGCTGGTCGAGCTGCTGGCGGACTACGGGCGGGTTGACGAGGCAGTCACCATGCGGCGCGCCTGGGCGGACCCCGGCGACGGGTACGCCGGGGAGCGGCTGGTCTGGCTTCTCTCCGACACCGGCCGCGTCGAAGAACTTGAAGCCGAGGTGCACGCAGGTACGCCGGGCGCAGCCAAGCATTTGCAAAGAATCCGCCTAAACGCGCAGAAGTGAACCCGCACTCTCATGGCAATTCCGCACCTGTGGTGGTCAGCGGTGCTCGGCGCCGCACGCCTGGCACATCCACATCTGGCGGTCACCGGCGCCGGCGCTACCGGCCGGCGGTCAGTGGTAGGTCCGCCACGTGACGTGCACGCAGCCCGGGTCGAGCGGGTGACGGTCGGGCCCAGCGCACTGCGACGCTCCGCCCGCCGGCTGGCCTGATAGGAGATCTCGGCAGCCAGCGCCGGCCGCCGGCGGTCCGGACTCGGTGGCCACGACCCGGGCGAGGATCTTGGCCGCCCGCTGCTGGTCATACTGGTCTTCCTCATCAGTGCCCTGGCTGCTCTTGGCTGCGTTCTGGCCGACATTTCGGAGCTGCCGGCGGTCCGCGGCGGACGCCGGCGCGACCCTGGGCCCAGGCGCCGGGTGGTCCGGCCGGGAAGGATGTGGCGGTGAGCGACGTGACGTCAGCGTGCACGGGACCGTACGGTGACTCCTCGAGCACCATGAGCTCCGGGACCGGGCCGACACGCCACTCGAGTCGGCGCGGGCGATGTCCCCCGCGTCGTCGACCCACTGCGTCGGTCGCAACATCCGGCGTATCGCACCGCACACCTGACCGTCGGCGCGGCGGCGGCGCTACGTGGCGAGTAGGTCGTCGAGTGGGCCGGACAGTTCCCGCCAGCCGTCCTGCAGCGCGGTCCGGCACTCCACGGTGAGGCTGTCCAGGTCGTCGTCGGCGCCGGATGGCCGCACGTGCCGCCACCACAGCCAGCCACGCTCGATCTGCGACTTACGCCACGCCAGTTTCCGGGCATCCTCCTCGAGCTTCGCGGTCAGACGCTTCACGAACGGGCTCTTCGCCCGGTAGGTGCCGTCGACCCGCACCCCCACGAACGGCCACGGGTTGGCCGGGGTCAGCAGCTGCGCCGGGTTCCACTGGACCGCGATCGCGACGCGGTACCCGTCTCGCTGCCAGTGCGGTCGGCGCAGCTCGAATGTCGGCTTCGACGCGTGCGTCAGCGGGTACGCCCAAACTCGTTCGGCACCGGCGACGACGATCTGGTCCAGGGTGCCGGTCGCCTCCGTCACCGCGGCCACGACCTGTGCTACCGCGGCGGCCCGCAGCGCTTCCCACTCCGCCAGCTGCTCCCAGTTGCGCAGGTAGAACCGGCTCTTGTCGTCGGGCATCGACTGTCCTTCCTCATCGTGGAAGGTCTGCAGGGTCTCCAGGAAGTCACGCGCGCCCGCCGACCCGCGCTGCGCGAGGGGCGCCATGATGTCAGCGATCTGCGCCCACGTCAGCGACCGCCACCCCCGCCGCACATGCGAAGCACCCGGCCTGGTCAGGTACACCAGGGTGGCTGCCTCGTTGGCCCACAGCCGTGCCAGGCGGGCGCACTGGTCGCCGTGCTCGCCGGCGTTGACCTTCGCTTCGAACAGCACACAGACGTTCCCGACGCGCACGACGAGGTCGGCCGGGGTCTTCTTGCCGCCAGAGGTGTACCGCGGCTCCTCTCGGACCACCCGTACCCTGGCGCTCGCGTCGAACGGCAGGTTCAGCCGGTTGAAGAGCTCCTTCACGACCGTGTTGCCCAGTCCGTGGTGACCTTCGGGGGCTAGGCCCTGTTTCAAAAATGAAAACCGTCTGATCGTCCGTCGTTGGGCCGGGCTGGGCCGGGGGCGGCGTGTCGATCGATAGATGGCGAGGTCTCCGGTAGAGGGTTCATCGACCAAGACGAACTTTCATACCGGAGACCTCGTGGCCACCTTAGCGGTGACGAGGCGACACGACCTGACCGACGCTCAGTGGGCGGTGCTGGAGCCGTTTCTGCCCAGGCCGCGTGGGTCAGGACGTCCGCCGAAGTGGAGCAGACGGCAGTTGATCGACGGGATCCGATGGCGCACCCGGGTCGGCTCACCGTGGCGGGACGTGCCGGAGTCATACGGGCCCTGGCAGACCGTCTACGGGCTGTTCCGCCGGTGGCAGCGGGCCGGAGTGTGGCGGAAGGTGGTCACCGGGTTGCAGGCCCGGGCCGACGCGGCGGGGATGATCACGTGGGACGTCAGCGTCGATTCCACCAGCGCCCGCGCTCATCAGCACGCCGCCGGCGCCCGCAACCGTGGCCAGTTGCAGGTCGAGTCGCCCGGCGGCGTCGACGACGAACCCGACGATCATGCCCTGGGACGGTCACGAGGCGGGTTGACCACCAAGCTGCACCTGGCCTGTGAACAGGGCCGCAAGCCGCTATCGACGGTGCTCACCGCCGGACACCGCGGCGACAGCCCGCAATTCGTCCCAGTGCTGGCCGGCATCCGAGTCCCCAGGGCCGGCGGCGGCCGGCCCCGCACACGACCGGATCGGGTCCTGGCAGACAAGGCCTACAGCTCCCGCGCCAACCGCCAGCACCTGGCCCGCCGCGGCATCGCCGCGACCATCCCCACCAAGATCGACCAAGCGGCGAGCCGACGCAGGAAGGGCTCAAAGGGCGGCCGGCCACCGACCTTCGACCCCGGCACCTACCGGCAACGCCATGCCGTCGAGTGCGGCATTAACCGGCTCAAACGCAACCGAGCACTGGCCACCCGCTACGACAAACTCGCCGTCCGCTACCACGCCACCGTGCACATCGCCACGATCAACGAATGGCTCCGACCCGGCTTATGAAACACGGCCTAGCTGTTCTGTCCATGGACGTTGGTGACGCGTCCGGGATCTTGAAAGGGTGAGGACCTCCCGAGTAGGTGTGGAGCTACCAGACAGCCGCACCTGACCCAAGGGAGGTCCTCATGCCTCACCGTAATGCCCCGTTGTCGGAGACCGGCAGGCTGCGTCTGGCCCGCTGCGTCGTGGACGATGGCTGGCCGCTGCGCCGGGCCGCGGAGCGATTCCAGGTCAGCCCGACCACAGCGAAGCGGTGGGCCGACCGCTACCGGGCCGAGGGGATGGCCGGAATGGTCGACCGGTCCAGCCGCCCACGGCGGTCACCACGGCGGACGCCAGCGCCGGTGGAGCGCAAGGTGCTGCACCTGCGGGCCAAGAGGCGGTGGGGACCCGCGCGCATCGGCGGCCGGCTCGGGCTCGCCGCGTCGACATGTCATGCGGTGCTGCGCCGGGCCGGGGTGGCCCGGCTGGCGCACCTGGACCGAGCAACCGGCCGGCGCGTACGCCGCTACGAACACGCCGCGCCAGGAGACCTGGTCCACGTCGACATCAAGAAGCTGGGCAACATCCCCGACGGCGGTGGCTGGCGCATCCACGGCCGCGCCCGCGGTGACCGCAACAGCCGGGCCAGCACGAAAGCCCGCCGCAACTGCCACCCGGTCATTGGCTACGCCTACCTGCACACCGCCATTGACGACCACTCCCGGCTGGCCTACACCGAGATCCTCGACGACGAACGCAAGGAGACCGCTGCCGGGTTCTGGCGCCGCGCACACGCCTGGTTCGCCTCCCATGGCATCACCGTCCGGCGCGTGATCACCGACAACGGCTCCTGCTACAAGTCGTTCCTTTGGCGCGACACCCTCCACGAGCTGGGCATCAGCATGAAGAAGATCCGCCCCTTCCGGCCACAGACCAACGGCAAGGTCGAGCGGTTCCACCGCACCCTTGCCGACGAGTGGGCCTACGCCAGGGCGTACTCCTCCGAGGCCGCCCGCCGCAAAGCCCTACCCGCCTGGCTCCACGCCTACAATCACCACCGCGCGCACACCGCACTCGGAGGCCACCCGCCAGCCAGCCGCGTCCTCAACCTCTCTGGGCAGAACACCTAGCACCCACGCCAGGCAGTCGACCATTCTGCGTTCGAGCTCGTGCGCGCCTAGCACTTGCAGCAGCGTGCGCGGCCCGGTCCGCCAACGCCCCGCCGCTTTGACAGCGGCGGCTTCCGCGACGAGAGCGTCCAGCTGCGCTTCCCACGTGTCTGCCGGTGCCCGGTTCGCTGCGGCCCGCCCGTCGGACGGCTCACGCCGTCGCTGCCCGTCGGTTCCCACGGCACGATGGTGGCAGATCCGTCCGACAGAAGTGCTGCGGCCCGCGCGGCCGCGGCCGGTCGGCCCGCACGGGAAAAGTCCGGGGAGTGTCAGAAGAGACTCCCGGCACCTGAACTGTGGAGGTGCCGGGATCGAACCCGGGTCCACGAAGCAGTCGGACTGCGAAGATACGACCATTCCCCGCGCCAGCTACGTGGGGTCAGTCGTTGAAATCCGGGCGGGCAGGAACGCTGACCGTCACGGCGTCCGGGTCGGGCCCAGTCTCGCGCATGACCTCGCGCAGCTCTTCCCAGCTCATGGCACGCCAGTAGGCGATGCGGGCCGCTAACGTCGCGCCCTTCGCTCGCCTACCCTTGTGGTCTTCGTCCGTGCTGGCGCCCATCGCCTTGCCCCCCATCGAACCGTTCGTGAGGTGACTGGTCCGGAGCGCGGGCGCCGCGCGCAATCAGGTCACGTGGCGTCGGGCCCGGTGGTACGACCGGCGGGCTCCCAGGTCGAGAGCTCGCGCACGGTGAGCACCGGGACTCCGAGCGCCGCGGCCCGGCGGGCTCGTGGCGCGGCCTTCGCCGCGGGGCAAACTGACCACGACTGCGGCCAGCGAAGCCTTGACGCGCTCGCCGGTAGTTCCGCCGAGCTCGGCCAGGCGCCGATCAAGGGCCCGCTGCTGCTCCCCTGACAGCGCCAGCGCCAGCACCCGCCGGCCACCCAGTGGTGTGTCGTGCAGGGCCGCAGCCGTTCTGCAGGACGGGTTACGGCTGGACGCATTGCGGGTGGACGACGGTTCCGAAGCGCGCGGCGCGGCACCGGTGTGCGGAAGCGATGCCGCCGGACCAGGGTCGGAGAACGCCGGGTCGACGAAGGTCCACTCCTGCTGGTGACGCGCACCGGAGCCCTTGCTACGCACGCCGTAGTGGCCCGACCAGGCACGGGCGTGGTCGGCCGGGAAGCGGACGTCACGCATGCTCTCGACCGGGAGCCGCATCCACTCCGGGCAGATCACGCCGTGCCACTGCTCGGTCTCGGGCACGTCGAGCACCAGGGAGGCGTAGCTGGTCCGTCCGGCGAGCCGCGCCGCGAACAGCTCACCCTGCCGGAGGCCGAGCGCTGCCGCGAACTCGGCCAGGAGCTTGCCGGTAGCGAAGGAACGACTTGTGGATCCTCACGCCCTTGTCGCCGCTGGGCAGAGGGTTCTGGATCAGCGTGTGGCCGACGACGGCTCCAGAGTGATCGAGTTGGGCTATCAGCACAACGAAGAGCCGTGGGGGCAGGGGCACTGGACGATCCCGTACGACTCTGACCGGGGCTTGGTCCTGACGGCTCGAGCGCTCTTGGCGCACTCGACACAGACTCGCGAAGCTGCGGAGGTTATCGCGGCGAGTTTCGAACGCTATCAGTAGAGGCCCTGGGCATCCGCTCTTCGGCACGAGCGGGCGGCGCCGCCCGCCAGGCGACGGTGACAAAACGCAGCGCCCGGACGGCGGAAGAGTGAGCCGCCGCGACGCGGGGAGTGGGCGCCAAACATCGCGACACCGGCAAGCACCAGTGGCATGCTGGCACTGTTGCATTAAGCCATCGCGCGCACTCGGCACCGCAGATTTTCCGCCGGGAGGCTCAAGACGGGCGGAAGGCCGCCATCATTCGCTGGATAGCGCAGGCAATAGAACAGCTTTTGTCCCGATTCAATGGGGCCAGGTTGACTGCCCAGCATTCGATCTTGCGGGAAGTCTTGCGGCAAGTGATCTTGGGGATCGCTTAATGCTACAGCGCCACGCAACGGACCCGAATGAACGAGTACGTGCCCCATCGGCAGACGTAGGACACAATGGAGATCGCGGGCCGCTTCCTCGGGGCGATGCTGGCACGCGGGGACATCCATTTCGCACAAGGGGCGGGCGTTGGTTGAGGCGCAAGGGGACGCAGTCGACGTCCCATCCGAGCCGCAGGATCTTGTGGCTCTTTTGCTCGCGACCCGTGCTGCTTACCAGGCGAGCCTGCTGGAGGCGGCGCAGGCGCGGAAGCAACTCGATCTTGACCTTAAAGCCGTTCGAGCGAACGCAGGCCAAGACAGCCGAGCCTTCGAACCCGACGGTTCACTGATCGCACGCGTGACCGAGGCGTGGGCGATGTACGGCGATCCCGACATGCCGGCCGGGTCGCTGCCCGCTCCTCCTAGCAGTATCGAAGAGGCCAAGGAAGTTTGGCGAGTAATCGCACAGCGATGCAATGCTGAGCTTGAACGCTTTCGCCGCGAGCACGACGCATGGGCCAATACCAAGGCCGGACTGTTCAGACGACCGCCTGCGGAGCCCCGTCTGCCGTTAAGCTTCCTGGTCGACATCGAGAGTCTCCGTCAGATCCGCGAGGCGCTCCCGACAGTTCGCGACGCCTTCGTTCAGGGCATCGAGGGCACGGCGATGCCCAAGTTGCGGGCAGCCTTCGAGAGCGGAGCAGCAGCCCGTGACCGGCAGCTGACGCAAACCATCCAGAGCAATCTGGCCGCGATTCAGATGGGCGTGGAACTGCTCGGGCCGAGTGGCCAGAGCTGGGAGCGGCGACTAACGGGTCCAACTCTGTTGTCGACGAGTCCGACAGCGGCCGCACGCCTCGGCCTTATCAACAGTGGGCTCCCGGCACCACACTCGGTTGAAGTCCCGTGCGTGATCGGGTTCCCCACGACGCGCGGCCTGGCCATCGCCGCCCCGCTGGGCTCGCGAGAGCGGGCAGCAGACCTGCTGCGGTCAGTGGTGCTGCGGGTCCTCCTTGACGTACCGCCTGGTCAGCTACAGCTGTCGCTCATCGATCCGACTGCGTTGGGCCAGACGTTCTCTGACTTCCTCCACCTGGGTGACTACGAGGAGCGGCTGGTCGAAGGCGGGGTCAAGACCTCAGCCCAGTCCATCGACCGTTGTCTGGGTGAGCACGTTGCCCATCTTGAGACGGTGGTGTCAAGGTACCTACGCGGCCAGTTCCAGAACATTCACGACTACAACCAAAGTGCCGGTGAGATGGCCGAGCCGTACCGTCTCATCGTCGTGGCGGACTATCCTCGTCAGTTCTCCGACCGTGCCGCCGAGCAGCTGCTGTCGCTCGTCGAGAACGGGCCTCGCTGTGGCGTCTACACCCTCGTGCTGTATGCGCCGGAAGACGAAGCACCCCGGAGCGTGCCATTCGCACGTCTGACCCAGTCGATGGACGTGGTGGCCTTTCAGGGTGAGAGCGTCACCTTGAGACTCGCAGGATCCCCGACGCCTCTGGAGTTCATCCCCGACCGATGCCCGTCCGTTGCCTTCGACGCCGACGGTCGGGCCGCGACGCCTGCTGCCGACTTCCTGGAAGCGATCGGTGCCGCTGCAAAGCGGGGAACCGACACGGTCGTCTCCTTGGACAATTTCTTGCCAGTGGTGAATCGGAACCGTTCAGGTGCGCTGCCCGAGTTTGCGCCGGGCGCTCCGCCCCTTGGCCTTGGCCCCGAAAGCTGGTGGACCGCCACGACAGCCGACATGGCCGTCGCTCCCATCGGGCGGGCTGGAGCCCAAGGCGTGGCCTCGATGTTCTTCTCGTCGACCGCCGTGGCGGGCGGCGCGATCATGGTCGGCCTCCCACGTTCGGGTAAGACGACCTCGCTCCACGCCATGATCCTGACCATGGCCATGCTCTACTCCCCGGAGGAGCTGGAGCTCTACCTCATCGACGCCAAACACGGCGTCGAGTTCAAGGCCTACGAACACCTGCCCCACGCGCGCATGGTCTCAGTGCACAGCGAGCGCGAGTTTTCCCTGGCGGTGCTCAAGAGCATCCAGGCGAAGATCAAGGAACGCGCACAACTCATCAAGAGTCACGGAGGCGGCCTGTCCAACATCACCGAATACCGGCGCGCGACCGGGGATACGCTGCCGCGCATCGTCGTGGTCGTCGATGAGTTCCATGAGCTGTTCGAGGAAGCCGACACGATCGGGTTGGAGGCCTTCGCCGCCTTCAGCGACATCGTGCGGATGGGTCCTTTCTCGGGCGTTCACATCGTGGTGGCGTCCCAGACGCTGTCGAGCATGCCGGCCATGGATCGGCAGACGCTCATCCTGCTGCCGCAGCGCGTGGCGTTCATGTGCAACGAATACGACGCCGAGATCGTGATGGGCGACACCAACAAGGCAGCCCGCATGCTGTCCAAGACCGGTGAGGGACTGTTCAACCCCTCGCGCGGGGATGAGTCGAAGAACCAACCCTTCCAGGGCCTCTACGTGACCCCCGAGCAACGCGGCGGACTGGTGCGAGCCCTTCGGCAGAAGGCCGATGCGTCCGGCTGGTCCCGCCACCCCCGGGTGTTCGATGGTGACGCCGTGGTCGAACGGCCCCCGCACCCAGGCGCATTCAAGCCGGGGACCCGGTTCTCCGTCCCCATCGGCGAACCGTTCACCCTGGCAGACTGCGAGTCGATCGTGCTGCCCCGAACACGGGGGGCGAACCTGCTGCTGGTCGGTGACCGAGACGACGACGAAGTACCTGATCTCAGCGTTCGCGGCGTCCTGCACTCGCTGCTTCTGGCGGCCCAGCTCCAAGGGTCTGCGACGACGACCGTCGACTTCATTGGTGACGAGGAGGTCGAGGGCGGTCTCGCGATCATGGAAGTGGTCGAGACTACCGGGAGCCGCTACGTCCGATCCTCATCCTTGGAACCGGTGCTCCGGGAACTGGCTGCGCTGGTCGGGGCCCGGACGGCTGAGGGCAACTACCGGGATGCAACCCACCTCCTCGTGTTATTCGGCCTGCAGCGCGCCCTGTCGCTGGCTCCGCACGACCCCTACAGCCTTGACGGTTCCGACGAACCGTCCATCGCGCAACTGCTCTCGACGATCATGGTTAGCGGGCCCGAGGTGGGCGTGCACGTGGTAGTCGACGCCGATCGCTCACGATCAGTTGAAAGCCGACTTGGCTCGGAGCTGATCCAAGAGTTCATGATCCGGGTGGCGGGCAGCGCGGCCGACGCCAAGGATCTGGGCCTGGTCAGCGGCTCGTACGGTGATATTGCGCCACTGCGGTTCGGGCAACTTCTCATTGGCGATCACCTCAAAGGCACCACCAAACGGGCCCGCGGGTACAAGATTCTGACAGCAGCAACGGTCAGCTCGGAAAAGGAGAGCGCCAATGGCAAATGACAATGACATAGTCAACGCAAGCCCAGCCGATGTTCGGAAACTGGCCACGGCACTGAACGCCTACAAGCAGGAAGTCGTCTCGGCGTCCAAGAAGGTCCGCGGTGCCCTCGGTTCCGCCAACTGGAACGACTCGCGTAAGTCGCAGTTCGAGTCGCGGTACCAAGACCTGCAAAAGCGGATCGATGGCTTCATGACAGGCGAGGTTGATCAAATGATCAAGCAGCTCAACGACCTGGCACGTCGCCTGGACGAGATCCGCAACATCCGGATGTGACCTCGTGAGCGACGACCTTGTCAAAGCCGAAGTCATTGCTGTTCGCGCGCTCAAGCAAGGCGTCGCGCGCTACGCCGAGCAGATCCGCGAGGCTTCTGGTCATGCCCGCCGGGAGATCGCCGCGGCCAATCGAAAGGCCGAGGAGGCTGTCGAGCGCCGTCGCTCGGAGGTACAGAAGCGCGAGCAGGAACTTCGCCAGGCCGAAGCGGCGCTGCGGCAATGTCAGGAGAATTGCGACCGACTCCAGCAGCAGGTGAAGGTAGCCGCGCAGCGCCTGGCCGAGGCTAAGCAGCTGCTCGACCGGGCGCGCAAGGCAGCCCAGCTGACAGCCACGGCACAGTCCGACCTGTTGAAGGTGCTGCAGAACATCGAGGCGACGATCGGCGAACACTCGTCGGTGGCCTCCTCGGCTCTGGCCAGCCTGGACGCCAAGCTCGCGGAGCTCCCGCACTTCGGCGTTGGCCACGCCATACATAACCTCGCCGTTGACACGGCGATCGGTATGGAGATCGTTGGCGCGACTATGAGTTTGGGTCGCGTGGCCGGTGACGCCCTCCAAGCTGCCAGTGTGGACTTTCCGATTCGTGACCAGTCCATCACCGAAATGGTCGAGCACCGCAAGGACCAAGAGCGCGACTACGTTATCGAGCAGGACTTCGAGTCCAAGAAGCGAATGAACTCGGGCGAGGGACTGGAGACCAAGCCATGACCATGGAAGGACCTATCCGCCAGGTAGAGACCGCCCGGGCCGAACTCAGCAAGGTCGCCAGTAGCACCGAGGGCTGGTCGGACAAGCAACGCCACACCTTCGACAGCCAGCGCATGAAGCCGCTAGACACCGCTGGAGGTCGTCTCTTGAGCGCGATGCAGAAGGCTCACGAGCAGTGCGCCCGGGCAGAACGCCTGCTGTCGGGTCGGTGACCGAACAGCAGGCGTTCGCGTTTGGTGGGTGGTTCAGAGGAACCCGTACCGACGCAGCCGGTCGATGGCGTCGGCGTCGCCGCTCTGGACGACCATTGTCACGTAGCGCTGGGCTCGGGCCTGGTCACCCAACTGGTGGTTGAGGTTGATCGCCAGCGACGCCGAGTCGAGATGGCCACGGTCGGCAGCTTGCTCGAGAAAGTCACGGGCGCGGCGCATGGTGGGGACGTCGCGGTTCGCGCCACGCGCCAGGAGCAGCCCGTGCCGCCCCATGCAGAACAGCTGACCGGCCTCCGCGCCCAAGCGAGACCAATGGAACTCCGCAGCCTCGTCGCCGGCCTCGTCTGCAAGCTGTGTCAGCGCGGCATAGCCCTCGGGGTTGCCCGCCTCGGCAGAGCGTTGGAACCACTGCTTGGCGGAGGCGCTGTCACCCCGCTGGATGGCGACGATGGCCGTGTTGTACATGCCGACGGGGTGGCCCGCGTTGGCGGCGCTCTCGTACCAGAAGTTGGCGTCCTCTTGACGCCCCAGGTCCTTGCTGAGGTCGCCCGCCGATGCCATGGCATCGACCGAGCCGAGCTTGGCGGCTTCGGAGTACTTGGCGAGCGCACCTTCATAGTCGCCCTGACCAGTGAGCGCCATGCCGTCGACGTACAAGGAGCTGGCGGTGTCGCCAGCCCTGGATTCCTGGATGGTGTCGTAGAGGCGGTCGATCATCTCGCCGCCACGGTCTGCCTCAGCGTCCGGCAGCGCGCTGATCGTCGGCTGCGGTGCCACTGAGAAGAAGGCCTTCAAGTCGCCTGCCCATGGCTGGTTCGGTGGGGCGATGGCAGTGCTGAGCAACATGTAGTTGCCCTTGTCCATCATCATCCGCTCAAAGTGCGTCATCGTGCCGCCGAACGACGGCGGCTGCCAACCGTTCTCGCGCATGATGGTCATCGCCAGGCGTGCTGCCTTCTGGGCACTGTCGGCGAAGGTCCGGCCGTCAGGTGGCGCACACAGGGAGGTGTAAAGCGTCTTGTGGACCGTCTCAGGAAGCTCGTCGCCCTTGAGGATGCCGGGGCCGTAGAGCGAGTGAGCGAGCGCGGTCGCAAACAGCGTCGCGCATTGCATCATCGAGGCGTAGTCGTCGCGTTCATAGAGCGACAGCGCCTGCTGGTACCGCTGCAGGTCGGTCGCAGGGTCGAGCCCGGCACGGGGCCATTCCCCACGGATGTTCTCGATGTTGGCCCAGTCAACAGCCGGTGCCGCCGGTGGAGGAGGTGCGGCCGGCGTTGACGGCGACTGCGATTTGTTTCGTTTGAACAGTGCCACGGATGTCCCCCTCTGCTTCGCGGATTGTTGGCTAGCTCCAAAAGACGCCACTGACGTCGATGTCAGGTGCAAGTTGTCCGAGAGTGTTGAGACGATCGCGGTACGCGGTGCCGTCGAGGCCATATCGCTCGAAGGTGCTGGCGATCGTCCGAAGCCGGTGGGTCACTTCCACGACCGAGTCTTTGATGGGTGCTCCGGGCCGCAGCGCGCGCACCTGGCCGAGTGCATGCAGGTAGGCGTCGACGATGCCGAGATCACGATTCGAGGGCTGTCGGCTCCAGCCAGCCGGGCTGGGGTCACCAAACCCGGCAACGTAGATGCTGTGCAAGGTGTCGATGGACTTCTGGAAGAAGAATAGGGAAGCAGCGGGATCGCCCAGCTGGCTGCGCTGCATCCCGCCCGCCGCGATGGTGTCGGGCGAGCCATAGTGGTTGCGTACGAGCGTCTCGTACCGGCTCTCGCCGGCCCTGAGCCAAGACGCGTCGTCTAGGAGGGGATCGTTGAAGTTTTCGGGTTCGCGAGGAGCCTTCTTGAACCAAGCCATGCGGCAAGACTAGGCCGTGTTTGGTAAGGGTCATAGCCATTGGTTGATCGCGGCGATGGTGACGGTGGCTTCGTAACGGACGGCGAGTTTGTCGTACCTGGTGGCCATGGCTCGGTGCTGACTGACTCGAAAATCGGTGAGTGAGTGGGCAGGCGGTAGCGCCCGGCGTAGCGCAGTGGAGCCGGGCTGGTGGCTTGGTGGGTCAGGCTGCGGCGGGTAGTGAGGTTCCCCCGGGATGTGGACACCGGGTTATGCCGCGATCTGGTGCAGCGTAGTCGGTGTGAGGGCTTGTTCGTAATCGGCGGGGCTGAGGTAGCCGAGTGCGGAGTGGCGGCGTCGGTGGTTGTAGAAGGCGATCCAGCGGAACACGTCGCGGCGGGCGTCAGCCTCGGATGTCCAGCGCCGGCGGTCGACGTCGAGTTCACGCTTGAGGGTGGCGAAGAACGCCTCGGCCAGGGCGTTGTCGTACGACGAGCCAACACGGCCCATCGAGCGGCGGATGCCGTGCCGTTGGCAGGCGTCGGCGAAGTCACCGCTGCCGTATTGGGCGCCCCTGTCCGAGTGGAAGATCACGCCGTCGACCCGGCCGCCGCGGGCGGCGACCGCGGCGTGCAGGGCGTCGATGATCAGGCCGGTGCGCATGTGGGTGTTGATCGACCAGCCGATCAGCCGTCGGGTGGCGATTTCGATGACGGTGGCCAGATACAACCGCGGCACCCATGCCGAGCTTCGGGTTGCCGTCGGCGCGGGCCCCATAGACTTGCCCGGCCCAGGGCCTATGTCGCTCGGGACGGGCCAACCTTTAGGCGACGCTGCGTAGCCGCCGAACTGGCGTCGTCGGGGCGCTGCCCTGAAGGTTGTCCCAGCGGCGCTGGAGGGCATCCACCAGCTGCTGCTGCATGGCCTCGGTGACGTGACTGTAGATTCCTCGCACTCCGCCGAGGCGGTGTCCGAGGCGGCGGGCTTGGGCGATCTCGGGAACGCCGTCTTCGATGAGCCATGTCTTGTGGGTGTGGCGCAGGTCGTGGAAATGCATGCCGGAAAGGATCGGTGGGACGCCGCGTTTCGGATCGCCGGCGACGGCGGGCGTCCAGGCACGGCGGTTGAAGTTGGACCGGCGCTGGTGGCACCCCCGTGCTCCGGCAAACACGATGTCGTACGGGTGGTCGTTGAGGTGGGCAGCGAGGAGATCCGTCAGGAAGCGCGGTAGCCGGATGCGGCGAACCGAGTCGTTGGTCTTGGGGGGCCCGAGGAACAGCTTCCCCTCGACCTCGTGCAGCGCGCCGATCTCAGGGTGCACGTAGATGCTGCCGTTGGCGAGGTCGAGGTTGACGCGAGCGAGGCCGGCGAGTTCTCCCCATCGCATGCCCGTGTAGGCGGCGGTGAGGATCATTAGCCCGTCCGACGGGCGGGCTTGGCGGGCGACGATGGCGGCCACTTGTTCGGCGGTGGCGTGGGGTCGTTCGGCGCGGATGCCTTTGGGGATGCGGATGCCGCGGCAGGGGTTGAAGGGGATTCGTCGGTCTTGCACCGCCTCTTGCAGGATCATCGACAGGACCATGATCACGTCGGTGACGGATCGGGGTGCAAGTCGCGTGCCGAGGGCGACGGCGAGGGTCTTGATGTGTTGGCGGCGGATGTCGACCAGGGGTAGTGAGCCGAGGGTGGGCAGGATGTGCAGCCGAAGGTGGCTGCGGTAGGCGGCCCAGGTGGCGGGCGATGCCTGGTGGGTCTGCTCCCAGATCGGTACCCAGTCGCTGAGGGGGATGCGTCCGCCGCGCGGGTCGATGAAGGTGTCGCGGCCAACTTCCACGTCGATTTCCTTGACGCGGATGGCGGCGTCGGCGCGGCGTTCGTGCGTGGAGTCGGTGGTGACGGTGCCGTCGGGCATGCGGAGGCGGACGCGGAACTTGGTGCCGCGCTTTTCCACCCAGGCCATGGGTTACTCCGATCGGTTCGATTGCGGTGCGGCGGTGATTGACGCGTGACTTCGGGGCGGGGGCAAGTCGGCGGCCGACGGTGAGCGTGGCCGCCTGGGCCGCCGTCGTCCGGTGGCGGGTTCGGCGGCGGCGGCGAGGTCGGCGGCGAGGTCGGCGGCGGAGAATCGCAGGTGTTTGCCGAGGAAAGTGCGGGGGATCTGGCGGCGGCCGGCGCGGCGGCGCAGCCAGGATTCGGGGACGCGCAGCAGTGCTGCGGCTTCCGCGGGGGTGTAGAGGCGCGGGCCTTGATCGTCGGAGTGATCGTCTGCATGGGCGGGTGATGGTGCGGGCGGCGGTAGGCGGCGCCGGGATCGCGAAGGGTTCGAAGGCATCGAGGGCTCCCATGAGCGTTGGGTGAAGGTGGCCACGACTGATGCCGGCTCTTCGCGGGCGGCCGCATGGGGCCGCCCACGAAGAGTTCCGCGTGGTGTGGCTGTCAGCGGTGGCGGCAGAGCAGGAGACGTAGGGCGGTCGCCGCTTGGGCGGGGACGACGCCGTTGCCGAGGACGCGCAACGCGCCGGTGCGGGGGAGATCGAGCGTGGGGTCGGTGACCCAGTGGGCGGGTAGGCCCATGAGCCATTCCACGAACGGCGGTGCGAGCACGGGCTTGCCGTGCTGGCCGGGTTGGGTGGGCGCGGGGACGGGGCGGCCGATCAGAAGTTCCCAGCGTGCGATCGCCGGTGCGTAGATCCCCCAGGTCGCTTCATCAGGTGTTCCCAGGCTGCTGGTGGCGAGGTGGGCGACGGTGGTGCGTAGGTCGGGGCCGCCGTCGCCGTGGTGGCCGGGGCCTCGCGCGTCGGAGGCCCGGGGCGTCGGTAGGGCAGGCGCTGCACATCGCACGGCTGCGGACGGCAGGGTGAGGCCGCCGTGGGAGCCCCGTTGTCCCGGACAGCCTTTCTGCCCGTCCGTCGCCCGAGGAGTGGGGAAGAGCACCTGTGACAGCGGCGGCCGGAAACCGGCACCGGCGCGGCGGCCGGGGGTGCCGGTGTCGCTGGCGCGTGGGGTCGGCAACAGCTGGTGGCGGGTGCCGTGGGGTTCGATGACGTCGGGCAGGCCGTTCTGGTGTCCGGGTCCCTTGCCGTCACGGGCGCAGGGTGTGGGCAGTGTCCGCACGTTCTCTCCCGCCTCTGGTGGTGGCAAGCAGGAACAACCGGTCGCGTCGGTGGGCGGCGCCGATGTCGGAGGCGCGTAGGCACAGCCAGCTCGTGTCGTACCCGAGCGTGGCCAGGTCGGTGTGGACGACGTCGAGTCCGCGCCTGCGCAGGGCGGCGACGTTCTCCACGAACACGAGCGGTGGTCGAAGAATGCGAAGAGCTGCGGTGATGTGGCGCCAGAGGCTGGAGTGGGGGCCGGTGATGCCGGCGCGTTTGCCGGCGTTGGAGATGTCCTGGCAGGGGAAGCCGGCGGTGAGGACATCGACGGGCGGCACGTGGCTCCAGTCGATGGCGCGGATGTCGCCGAGGTTGGGCACATCGGGCCAGTGGTGGGCGAGGACGGTGCGGGCGTGCCGGTCGGTTTCGGCGTACCAGGTGAGGCGGCCGCCGAGCACCAGTTCGACGGCCAGGTCGAGCCCGCCGTAGCCGGTGCACAGCGACCCGATTCGCGGCCCGGGAACCTGGTCACTCACGCCACCTCCCGCACCCCGGTCCTGGACGTGGCGCCCAGCGGTGGTCGTCAGTCATCGGCGACCTCCGTGGGTAGTAGTACGACATCGCTTGAGTTCGTCGGCGTGTGTCTGGTTATGAAGGTCCTTGAGCTTGTGGGT
>NZ_JBHSBP010000085.1:0-12349 GCF_042650725.1 Micromonospora sp. GCM10011541 | reverse complement strand
CCGGCCGGTCACCGCCGTCGGTCTCGGCCTTCTTCACCCACGTGCGCAACGCCTCCGGATGAACCCCGAGCTGACCAGCGATCCGCCGGATCGCCCCGACCGCGGACGCCGGATCCCGACGGGCCTCGACGGCCAACCGCGTCGCACGCTCACGCAGCTCATCGTTGTACTTCTTTGGTGCGGGCATCGCTGGTGTTCCTCCCAGGTTTCGATGTCTCCATCAAACCCGGTGCGGAACAGGCCGTGCGGGGCGTCCGGTGACGGAACGATGTCACCCGTCCGATCGCAAACTATGAAGGTGGTTCCGTCGAGGATGCCGACCTGGTTCTCACTCATGGTCACCTCTTCGGCGTCGCGTCTCCTGGGAAGCAGGTGGCGGCGGAAACAGCCTTCGGACGGTCGCGAACAGCCGGGGGCTGCCCTCCACGGTCGCCTCGCCGCGCAGCACGGTGGTCAGGAAGTACGCCTCCCCGCTGGCAATCCGGTCAAACACCGCCCGATCCGCCCGGACGACGGCGTCCCCACCCGTCGCCTGCTCCGACACCGTGATGTCGCCCTTGACGATGGAGACCAGCCAATGGTCGACCTGCCCGTCCTGGCTGATGTCGAACCGGACACTGCCCTCGTGGAGCGCCGTTAGCCGGCGATCGTGCCCCCGGTCCGCGAGGCTGCGGAAGAAATCCTGGGTGACGTCAGCCATCGTGACCCCTCCTCAAAGCCACGATGGCCCTGACACGCGGCCCCCGCCTCACCCTAAAGAGGTGAAGTTCGCCAGCCGGCCTCCCTGCCAGTGTGTTGCCGCCCGTTCCGATCTGCGCTTGCCCCCGGATGGCGCTCGTGCAGTGGACAACCTACTAGCGTGAGACTCGATAGATCCTTCGCAGGCAACGCTGCTCTTTGCCGCCGGTCTCCTCACGGGCGCCTTCAACGCGGCCGCCGGCGGCGGCTCCCTGATCGGATTCTCCGCGCTGATTGCGGCTGCCAGGTAGACGCGTACGGGTCGCCCCTGGCCTCGTTGACGTTGGTGTCAGTGAGGGCGATCAGCTGTGGTGGGTGAGGTCGTTGGGAAAACTCTGGCGGCGGCTGGTGGTCCAGCTGCTGGCCGAGTTGAGCCTGCCTCTGACCCGGCGGGCATCGGATGTCAGCGCAGCCCGGCGAACACGGCACCGACCTCGGCGCGCGCGTCGGCACTGAAGGCGTCCCTCGGTACCGCGACCGCACGTCGGGCCAGGAGGCCCTGGAATAGCCAATACCGGCCCGTCTCCCGCAGCGGCCGCAGGGACTCCCAACGGTGCTGCGTCGTGACGTCGGCCAGGCACACCCTCATCCCCTCGTCGGTCAGCTCGTACCCGATCTCCACGGCCGGCCCGCCAGCCGACAGACGCCGCCAGACGCGCCGCAGCGACAGCTCGAAGGAGAGCGGGGCGGCGACCAGCAGCGCGACGAGCAGCACCGCGCCGGCTGCCGGTGTGAGGAGCAGCGCGCCGACCGCCATCAGGAGGGCGGCTGCCCACACCTTGAGGAGTCGCACCTTGCCGGACACCCACACCAGCTGCCGGTAGGCGGGGTAGTCCAGCGCCGCACGGCCCTCGATGCGCATGTCGTTCTCCTCTGTAATGCGTCCGAGGCGTTCGATGGCGGGCCGCACCCGTCCCCACCGACGCGGCATCATACGGGCGGGCGGGCGGGAGCACCGACGGGCCGCCGTCGCCCACCTGCCCATCAGCCCTTGTCCGCGGTAGCCGCAGGTGCGGAAGTCGGCAAACAGCTGAGTGGCATTCGTTGCGCCGTCGTTGACGCGTTGGTCCAGGTAGTCGAGGTGGTCGTCAGGGCTGCTGGGCCGGCCGGCACGGGGTTTGGCCAGGAGTTCGTCGACGCGCGGGCACACGGTCACCGTGCAGGGCTTGGCCGCCCGCGCCCGCCCGGCGCGGCGGCTCATCGACCGGCCAGCGCTCGACGCCAGGCCCTGGATTGCAGCAGCCGTAGGCCGTTGAGGCCGACGACGACTGTGGAGCCCTCGTGACCGGCCACACCGAGGGGTAACGGGAGGTGACCGATGAGGTCCCAGGCGACCAGGACGGTGATGAACGTGCCGGCGATGACCAGGTTCGCGGTGACCAGGCGGCGGGCTCGGCGGGACAGGGCGATGACAGCGGGCAGGGTGGTCAAGTCGTCGCGGACCAGGACCGCGTCGGCGGTCTGCAGGGCGAGGTCGGAGCCGTGTCGGCCCATCGCCACGTCGGTGTCGGCGGCGGCGAGAGCGGGGGCGTCGTTGACCCCGTCGCCGACCAGCAGGACGCGCCGGCCGTCGCGCTGAAGGGCGCGTACCCGATCGACCTTGTCGGCGAGCAGCAGGGCGGCGTGCACGTCAGCGATGCCTGCCTCGGCGGCGAGCCGGCCAGCCGCACCGGGGTTGTCACCGGTGAGCAGCGCCAGTGTCGTGCCGGTCAGCGTGGTCAGGGCGGTGACCGTGGCCGCGGCGTGCGGGCGGACCCGGTCGGCCAGGGCGAGGACGCCAGCGGGCGCGTCGTCGACGATGACCACCACGGCGGTACGGCCGGCCGCCTGCGAGGTGTCGACGAGGGCATGCACCTGCGGGTCGACCCGCGCGACGTCGTCGAGCAGCGTGGGGCTGCCGACCCGTGCCCGCCGCCCGTCGACCGTGGCGGCGACGCCCCGGCCCGGGGTGGAGGCGAAGTCGTGGGCGGCGGGGACGGCCAGCCCCCGGTCCCGGGCGGCGGCGAGCACTGCGGCGGCCAGTGGATGCTCGCTGAGGTGCTCGGCGCCGGCCGCCAGCCGCAGCAAGGTGTCCTCGGCGTGACCGCTGTCGGCGATGAGGTGGATCTCCGCGATCCGGGGGGTGCCTTCGGTGAGCGTGCCGGTCTTGTCGAACGCGACCACGTCGGTGTCGGCGAGCTGCTCCATGACCACGGCGGATTTGACCAGGACGCCATGCCGGCCGGCGAGGGCGATGGCCGACAGCAGTGGCGGCATGGTGGCCAGTACCACCGCGCATGGCGACGCGACGATCATGAAGGTCATCGCTCGAAGCAGGGTCGGCTGCAGAGCCGCGCCGAACGCCAGCGGGACGGCGAACAGGGCCAGGGTCGCCACCACCGGGCCGACGGAGTAGCTCTGTTCGACCTTTTCGATGAACAGCTGGGTGCGGGCCTTGGTCGCCGAGGCCTCCTCGACGAGGGCGACGATGCGGGCGATCACCGACTCGGCGGCCGGGCGGTGCACCCGGGCCAGCAGTGACCCGGCGCCGTTGACGGTGCTGGCGTACACCTCGTCCCCAGGGTGCTTGGCCACCGGCAGCGGCTCGCCGGTGATGCTGGCCTGGTCGACGTCACTGGCCCCGTCGACGACCACAGCGTCGGCGCCGATCCGCTCCCCCGGCCGTACCCGGATCAGATCGCCGACGGCCAGTTCCGCCGTGTCGATGGTGTCCTCGGTGCCGTCGTCACGGACCCGGGTCGTGCGCTCGGGGGCGAGGTCAAGCAGGGCGCGGACCGAGTCGGCGGTCCGGGCCGTGGCGAACGCCTCCAGCGCGCCGGAGGTGGCGAAGATGACGATCAGCAGCGCGCCGTCGAAGACCTGCCCGATGCCGGCCGCACCGAGCGCCGCCACGATCATCAGGAGGTCGACGTCCAGGGTCCACTCCCGCAGCGCCCGCAATCCGGCCAGCGCCGGCTCCCAGCCGCCGAGCGCGTACCAGGCCAGATACAGCGTCTACCACAGCGGCGCCGGGGCATGCGCGAGCTGCGCGATGCCACCGAGGGCGAAAAGCACTGTCGCCGCCGCAGCCCAGCGCGCCTCAGCGAGGGCCCACAGCCGCGCACCCCACCGCCGAGGCGCGCGGGCTGCGGCGGTCGCGGGCGGAGCGAGAGTGGTGTCGGCCGTCAGGGTGACAACAACCGACCATACCTGCATGCCTTCGCAGATACACATTCAGCTAGGAAGACAGTCAGCGGAGGATGGCTAGGCTAGACGGGTGCATGCGTCGCTGCCGGACTTCCAGATGCCCAACGACGAGCAGGTTCACCTCGCCGCCGAGGGTTTCCGGCTGCACGCCGACCCGACCCGCATCAAGATCCTCTGGGCCCCACCCCAAGGCGAGTCGTCGGTCGCCTGCCTTGCCGACCTGGTGGGCGCTGCCCCCACCGCCGTCAGCCAGCACCTGGCCAAGCTCCGCCTGGCCGGGCTGGTCCGCGGACGCAGGGAAGGCACCTTCGTCTACTACTCCGCCGCCGACGTCCACGTCCAGGCCCTGCTCGCCGAGGCGCTGTTCCACGCCGACCACACCGACCGAGACTTGCCCGACCACGCCCGCGGTGACCTGCTCCCTCACACCGGTCCCGCCACACAACCGGCCACCTGAGCCGGAGCACGAAAGTTTCTTGCCGGACGTCGTCAAGCCCACGGGTTCGAGCAGCACCGCGATGGGATCACGGCCTCGAGCGACGGCCGGTTCCAGCAGGTGGCGAAGGCCAGCAGCACCACATCCGGTTTGAGGCTGGTCTCCAGCATGTGCCGCAGGGTGTGGGCGATGCGTTCCTTTCGGCTGCTGACGGGGCGGGGCTACGCGCTCGGCAACACCCTTGGCGCCGGACCCAGCGAGCCGTGACGGCGCCGGCAGCACGACCAACGCCGACGCCCCTCGATACGCCGATCACCCCCCGGTCACCACGTCCCGGAAGCTGTCGAGTGAGACAACCCTGGGTGAGCGCGGCATGGGACGGAATGAAGCGGGCCAAGACGGGCAGTCGCGGGCGTACAGCGCTGGCGGCCCATTCGGCGGCGCTGCATCGGCCGGTGAAGTTCCCATGTTCAAAGCCTTCGTTGGGATTGGTGCAGCGACGCCTGAACAAGACGGCCTCAGCTAACGGGTTATTTGACCTATGGTCACGGGCATGATCGGCAAGGTCCTCGCTGCTACAGTCCGCCACCGGCACACTGTCTTGATGCTCGGCCTGCTCGTAGCGGGCGGGAACGCTGTTGCGGTGGGCTTTGCTCCCTCCCTGGGGCAGCTCCTGTTCTTCCCGCTGCTCTTCCTTGCCGTGGCGCTCCTGGTCCTGGCGATCCTCAGCTGGCAGACCCGTCCGGCCTACTTCGTGGTGCAGCCTCAGATTCCGGCCTTCGGCACGCCGGTGCCTGCATGGAAGGTATTCCTGCCCCTGTGCTCCCTCGCGCCCTTCTCGGCCGAGGTCGGCGCTCTGATGCGCTCCGCCAGGCAAGGCACTCCGTGGACACCCGAATCGATCCTCCTCCCTGTCTCCTGGCTTCTGCTCGTCGCACTGCTGGTCGTTGAGGCCTGGCGGGGCTATGGGCCACAGCTACGTCCCCATGGCGTACAACAACGCACCGTCCTCGGCTCGCTCATAGTGCCGTGGGAGGCACTACCGGTCGCCCAGACCCCTCTGCCTGTCGGCCCTCCCTCGACACTGTGGCTGGCCTACGCGCAACCCCAGTTGGTGCGCCGGCGCGGCATTCCATGGAGCCGGCACGCACTGCGCACGGACAACGTCGACGCCTGGTTTCTCGCCGCTGCGATCCGACACTACGTCTGTCACCCCGACCGCCGAGCCGCCGTCGGCAGCCACGAGGAGTACCAACGGCTTCTCGCCGAGTTGCCCGGTCGCGAACGCTGACGAACGCGAAGCCCCCTGTGGATGGGGCTGCCGATCCAGGAGGCGGCCGTGGCTGCGTTCAACGGAGGCGAAAGCCGTAACGCTGCCGGGCAAGACGGCGCTTTCCTACCGGCTGGCGAGCTGACGTTGGGAATTTTGCCGGGCGCAGCATCAGACTCGATGATGTCTGTGAGGGCATGGATGTGGTGGGCAGACGACGACCTTGAGTTCGCCGCGGTTCGCGGTCGTATGCCGCTGCAGCAGTGGGCCAGACGTGAGGGGTCCTGTTGCGGCCGCAGGCTAAGGAGCGATGTAGTCCATATAGGATCCGGACCGTTGTCCATCGCCGCCGTGAGAGGGGCCGGAGGTTCTAGACTGCCTGTATTCGAGAGCAATCTCCCGCCTCCGCACGGTGCCGGTCGATCGAGATGGCCCGCATTTGCCAGCGGTTTCCCTCCTGGTACGAGGATGCTGATGCCTGAGTCTTCCCCTCTTGACACGCGTGCCGTCCATCGGGCACACGATCCCTACGGCGAACCTTCCGCACGCGATGGGTACACGGCCAGTGGCTTGGGGCCGCGTTTTTTGTGGCTGTCTGTGCTTCCTGCCGCCGTCGTTGCGTTGCTCGGGGCCACCGCCGTTCTCTGCGTGCTCGTCACGTCCGGGGAAACGGTCACTGCCAGGATGGGCTGGGCTCTCGTCCTGGCATGGATCGCCTGCGTAGTGGTCATCGCCATCGCCGCCAACCGAGCCAATGCGGTCGATCGCCTGGTCGTCGCCAGGATCGGCGCCGTGCGGTCCTCGACCACTCACCGCCGGACTGAGGTGCAGTGGCTGATCGAGCGGTTGCGCCGCGGCGAGCGGCTCGAGTCACCCGCGGAGCTCGTGCCGGGCAGGGGCGACGATGGATTCGCGCTTCTGCAGCGCGAACTGGACGAGGTCCTGCATGCTGCCCAGGTCGCCGTCGTAGAGGCATCAGCCGTGACACCGGCGGCGCCCGTGCCGAACTCCGGTCACCAGGTGGAGGTCTTCGTCAACCTCGCCCGACGGCTGCAGTCCCTGGTGCATCGGGAGATCCAGTTGCTCGACGACCTGGAGAACCAGGTGGAGGATCCGGATCTACTCAAGGGTCTGTTTCAGGTCGACCATCTTGCCACTCGTATCCGCCGGCACGCGGAGAACCTTGCGGTGCTAGGTGGCGCTGTTTCTCGACGACAGTGGAGCAGGCCGGTGGCTCTGACCGAGGTGTTGCGGTCGGCTATGGCCGAGGTCCAGCAGTATTCGCGGGTCAAGCTGGTGCCACCGATTGAGGGCACGCTGGGCGGCCACGCTGTCGCCGACGTCATCCATCTGGTCGCTGAGCTCGTTGAGAATGCCACTAATTTCTCCGCCCCCCACACCCAGGTGCTACTGCGTGCCCAGGCCGTGACGGCGGGTATCGCAGTGGAGGTTGAGGACCGGGGCCTGGGTATGCCGCTCGCCGATCAGGACCGGGTCAACCGTCTTTTGGTCGACCCAACCGGGATTGACGTGGGCGAGTTGCTGCGCGACGGCCGTATCGGGTTGTTCGTCGTCGGGGCCATCGCCCGTCGGCACGGCATCACGGTACGGTTGCAGACCAACATCTACGGCGGGATCCAGGCGGTGCTCATCCTGCCGCCCGGGCTGCTCGGTGCGCCGCCGCAGAGGAGTGAATCCTGGCACGAGATGCAGCCGCAGCCGCAGCCGCAGTCCATGGTCCAACCACCACGCCACGAGCCACAATTTGCGATGGTCGCGAGTGTCTCGACGCCCCCACCGCCGGCGTACTCACCGGCGCCTGCCCCGCCTCGGGTTCATGACCGGACTCCCATGCCCAGCGAGGGGATCCGTGCTGAGGTGACGGCACAGCCGTCTGCGGCCTGGGACTACCTGTCCTCTCCTACCGACTCTTCTGCGTCGCTGCCGGCAGCTAGCGAGGCCGCCCGCTACGCCGGGGGCACGGCGGCGGAGGGGGCCGCGGCCAGCGACCCGACTACAGCCCAGTTCGCTGACGGCGACGCGCGTCCGCAGCTACCGCACCGGAAACCACAGACACATCTGGCCCCGCAGCTGCACGGCGCCCCCAGTGCCCCTGTCTCAGTGGAACAGGTGGCTGAACACGACCCCACCCTGATGGCTACGTTCACGAGGGCCTTCAGCCAGGGCGAAGCCGGAACCGGCGGGAATGACGGTTCCGAGGGCCGTCTAGACGGCATCAGCTGACCCCGCGTCACCGTTAAGGAGGGTTACCTATCATGCGGAGCAATGCGCCCGTTGAACGATCTCAGGATCTCGTGTGGCTGCTGTCCGGGCTGGCCGAGCGCGTCCCCCACACCCGTAGTGCTTTGCTGCTGTCCTCGGACGGCCTACCGATGGCCGCCCACGGGCTGGATCGGGCCGGCGCGGACCATCTGGCGGCAATCTCCTCCGGACTGTTCTCCCTCGCTCGCAGCGCCGGAGGTAGTTTCGATGGCGGTAACGGCGTCCGTCAGGTGGTGGCGGAACTCGATGACGCCCTGCTGTTCGTCACGGCGGCCGGCTCCAATGCCGTCCTCGCGGTGCTCGCCGGCCGTGAGGCTGACGTCGGCGTGCTCGGGTATGAGATGTCGCAAATGGTGAAAAGCGTACGTCCATTTCTGGCCACGCCGAAGCGTCCGGGGATCGCCAGTTCTGACGACATTATTCGGTGACCATGGTGGGCCCGGAGGACGAACCCTTTCTCGACGACGACGCGGGGCGCCTGGTGCGCCCGTACACGGTCAGTAACGGGCGCACCCGACCCAGCACGCACATGGAGTTGCTGTCCTGGGTGATGGCGACCGGCCGGTTACCTCGGGGACACCTGGAGCCGGACCATGCCCGGGCGCTTCGCCTCTGCGGCGGCCCGACCACGGTCGCCGAGATCTCGGCGCACCTGAAACTGCCCGCTGCTATCACGAAGGTGGTGCTTTCCGACTTGGTCGATTGTGGCGCGCTGAGCACCCGAGCTCCCAGCCCTATCGCAGACCCCGCTGACCGATCCGTATTGGAGGCGGTTCTCTATGGCCTACAACAACGACTCTGAACTGTCTCCGGTGTTCCCGACTGCGCTCAAGATTCTCGTCGCTGGGGGGTTCGGCGTCGGTAAGACAACGTTCGTCGGTGCGGTGAGCGAGATCCGGCCGTTGCGCACGGAGGAGATCCTGACCACCGCCAGCGTGGGCACCGACAGCCTGACGGGGGTGGAGGGCAAGTCCACCACCACGGTGGCGCTGGACTTCGGCCGCATCACCGTCGATCCTCGTCACATCCTGTACGTGTTCGGCACACCCGGACAGGAGCGCTTCTGGTTCATGTGGGACGAGTTGTCTGCCGGAGCCCTCGGGGCTGTGGTCCTCGCCGACACCCGCCGCCTACAGGACTCCTTCGCAGCCGTCGATTTCTTCGAAGCCCGCGGCATCGATTTTTTGGTCGCCGTCAATCAATTCGACGGCTCGTTCCAATACAACCCTGAGGAGGTGCGGGCCGCTCTCGAGCTCAAACCCGATGTGCCGATCGTCATGTGCGACGCCCGTCAAAGCCGCTCCGCGACCGCGGTGCTGATCGCCCTGCTCCAGCACTTACTCGGCACTTCCCCATCCCACTCGGCGTGAGACGCGTCAGACCTGCAGCAGATATGGAGCCAGAAATGATCTACGAATCCCCGGCCTACCAGTCACTGACGCCGACTGATCAGGAAGCGCCGCAACGTGTGCAGCGGCTGCGCGATCTCGGCCTCGGGGAAAGCCCAGACCCCGAGTTTGACGAATTCGCCCAAAAACTCGCACAGATCACCAGAGCCCCGTACGCGATGGTGAACTTCATCAGCGAGGACCGCCAGTTCTTCGCCGGCCTCTACACCGCCCCGGCCGGGCGAGCCAGCGCCACGCCGGAGGTCGCGGCCGCCGGGCAGCCTGGCCGGGTGATGTCACGAGACCACGGCTACTGCCCGCACGTCGTGGTCCGGCGCAAGGCGCTGGTACTCGACGACGTGTGCGACTACCCGCGGTTCGCCGGCAACCCCGTGGTCGACGAGATCGGCATCCGCTCTTACCTGGGCGCGCCACTGATCGACCACACCGGTATGGCCCTCGGCACGATCTGCGTGGTCGACACCGAGCCGCGCCCGTGGGGACGGCAGGGACTGGAGACCATCAAGTCCCTGGCCGCCGAGCTGACGGAACGGATCAACCAGCGCAGCCGGCGATAGGACGACGTCAGGAAGTGGCCGCCGCTTCCAGCAAAGGGGCGGCGAGCCGCTCCGACCACTGCCCCTTGGACGTGCCCAGTGCCACCTCGCCGAGACGGATCAGTTGGACGTCCGAGGTGCCGGCTGGAGCGAAGATGTGGTGGGCGTCGCGGACATACCGCTCTACCGGCCGGTCGGGGTAGAGCCCGCACGCGGCGTGCACTTCCATCGCGTTACGGGCCGAGTCGAGGGCGTACTCGACGTTGATGAGCTTGGCGTTCATCAACTCCGCGTCGCAGGGCAGGCCTTGGTCCAGCAAGTGCACCGCGTGATAAGCGGCCAGCCGGGCGGTCATCAGCCGGGACTGCATCTGCCCGACCTTCAGCTTGATTGGGAGGAGATCACCCAACGGCTTGCCGTAGCGGTGCTGCTCGGTGACGTATGCCGAGGTCTCCTCAAGTAGGGCCTGGTGGATGCCGAGGGAGACCGCGGTTAGGTTCGGCCGGCCGTACAGGATGCTGGAGGAGTAGGCGACGGCCAGGCCGTCACCCTCGACGCCGAGCAGGTTCGCCGCGGGTACGCGGCAGTCCTCGAAGACGAGTTCGCCGAAGCTGAAGCCGTGCAGGCCCATGGCCGCGCGATGTGGGCCGAGCGAGAAGCCCGAACGGTCCGACTCGACCAGGAAGGCCGACAGTCCCTGAGAGCCCGGGCCGGTGCGGACCACCACGCCGTGCAGGTCACCGACGTGACTGTTGCCAACGAACACCTTCCGGCCGTTCAGAATGTAGTCGTCGCCGTCGCGTACGGCGGTGGCCTCCATGCCGAGGACATGGCCACCGGACTGTGGCTCGGTGACCGCGATGGTGGGCAGGCAGGTTCCGTCGGCGATGGCCGGTAGCCACTGCCTCTTCTGGCTGTCGTTGCCGAAGTGCACGATTTTGGCCACGCCCAGCTGGCTGGCCTGCACCATGGCGCCCATCGCGCCGCTGACCCGTGACAGCTCTTCGATGATGATCGTTTTCGCGAGGTGTCCCAGGCCCATCCCGCCGTAGTCGGGGCTGATCGTGACACCGATCCAGCCCTGGTGCGCGATTAACCGCGACAGTTCGTGCTGAACCGAGCGAGACGCTTCCATTTCCGGAATCCGGGGGCGTACCTCGGCCTCCGCAAACGTTCGCACCTCCTCCCGTAGGCGCTCGTGACGCTTCGTGGTGAAGTAGCTGTCCATGAGCAGATCCCCTCGTGAGTTCGCCTGCCGACCTTGGCGGATCCGGTTGAATCCGGCCAGGCCACAAGATTCTGGTCGCCGCCGCACGCATCTTCGGGTTCGCCGTTGATGCGCCAGCGGTTCGACGGGTCGACTCGGGCTCGGCTGCGCCGCTGACCCGGCCGCAGGCCAATCACCACCGCCGGTGCGGCTATTGGACAAGTCGGCAGGTTCATGGCAAAGACCGATGGCAAGGCCACGCTCGGAGGTGCGCCGCTACTGCAGCACCAGCGCCCTGCGTGAATGGCCGGGCACGGACGGCGAGCCAGCTGTGACGGCTTAGGGGGCCCCGGTTCCTACCGCCGCCCGTCGCCTTGGCGCCGCTCATGGTCGCAACCGTAGGGGGTGGGCGCCGGTGCGTGTATTCGAACTCTGACCAGGCGCGATGATGATGCGGCGACCAGAAGAGGCCTGCTGTCTCATCCTCCGCCTCCCAACCGGTTCGCCGCTGATGGTATCCGCGGAGATCCACAGCAGCACCCTCCTATCAGTACTTGGGACGCTGAGTCCCAAGTCAGGCCAAACGGTGGGCGTTTCCGCTCTCCGCAGAGGACGCGCGCTATCGCTGCCGACGGCGACAGCCGTCACGGACAACGAGAAGGCTCCCGCCGCCCACCTGGGCAAAGGTGACATCCTCACCGGGGGTCGCCAGAGTCGGCGTATCGGTGACAACGGTGTGACGGTACCTGCGGGAGGCTGTCGCCGGCTCTCAGCTCATACCGATGGCCTCGCCGACGCGATGCGGCGGGGTCACCCGACTGGTCTAGGCGATCCTCGGCGGCAAGTTGATCCGATCGACTGGATCGCCGATCAGCGGCCCTTACTACTTTGGCAAGCAAAGCGACACGGCGTGAGCGTGCAGGTCCTCCCCGACCCCGGGTGGTCGGCTGATCGGGGCCTCACCCGCCCTGTTCGACTCCACGCATGATCTGCCCGCCACCCGCGCCGACGGCCTGGTCGCCGCCTGACCAGCGCCGGCGAGATTACCTTCGCGGACAAGGGCCACCAAGGCGCCGGTGGCGCCATCTGGGCGCCGTTCAAACGCCGACACACCCGCCTATCGCGGCGGCAGAAGCAGTTCATCCGAGCTGGGCGTCGTACTGCCAGCCGCCGTCGAACACCGGGCCGCGCCGGTCGGCGAAAACAGCTGCTCACCCCACGCCTTGACCCAATGCCGTTCAGATAAGGCCTTTCGGGCAGGCCAGGATGGGTGTTGGGGGTCCC
>NZ_JBHSBP010000084.1:0-7538 GCF_042650725.1 Micromonospora sp. GCM10011541 | reverse complement strand
AGAAGCCCTCCGAGATATTCACCGAACTCGTCGAGGCAAATGCTTCCACTGGCTGAACCCGCCGGGTCGTAAGGAACCACCCGCGGCGGCGCAGGAACGAACTCTTGCATGGACGAGTTCTAACCCATCAGGCCGATGGTTGCGATGACCACACTCAACCGCCGCCGTCCGGGGGTTCAGTGGGGAAACGCGCGGGGGATGCGTGCGCTGAGGAGTTCGTCGCGGAACGCTTGGATGCGCGTGATGACCTGTTGCCTGCCGATGGTGTTCTCGATGCGGTCGAGGTACAGGCATCGGGCGGCGAGTTTGTCGAGGTCGACGGTGAAGTAGATTGCCATCAGCGGGTTGACGAACAGGTCGCCGCCGTCGGTGCGCCGGGTGAACCGGATGTCTCCGAATGCGCCGCTGGTGGCGGCGGCGATCTGTCCTTGGACGATGCTCGGCCGGTCCGGGGTGGCGGCCTGGGCGTCGGCGACAGCATCGCGGTACAGCGCCGCCTCCCGGCTGGAACCGGGTATGGACAGGGCACCGAGGTAGCCGCCGTCGCGGTCGAGTGCGGCGAGGTTCTCCAGCACCTGGACGTGGTTGACGCCGTCGTAGGCGTCGATGCCGAAGCCGAGACTGGTCACCAGCTTGACCGGCACGTCCAGCGCGGCCACGGCGGCCAGGCTGGTGATGTCCTCCACCGGGGTGCCGAGATCGCTTTCGTCGCCGCGCAGCAGGACGTCGGTGCCGCCATCGACCAGCACCACAGCATCGATGTTGAGTTGTTCGACCAGGTGCCGGTACGCCGCCCGTAACGGCTGGACACCGAGCGGCGGAAAGGCGTACACGGTCGACGGCAGCTCCTGAGCCACCAGCCACCGGGCGAGCGTGCGTTCGGGGAAGTACCAGTCCGGGCTGGTGGTGTCCGGCTGCACCGACGCGATGTGCTCCGCTATCCACGCGTCCCGGTCGATCAATTCGAGCTGGGAGAAGGACAGGTTGGCCAGGTGCACCTGTGCGCCGCCGCGCCACAGGGCGAACGCCAGGGGCAGCCCGGCGTACACGTCGAACCCCCCGCCCGCTCCGGCGATGAGGATGCTCCGCGCCGGAGCCAGCGCGGCAAACAGCGGCGGAACGGCCAACGAGAACGCACCGGGGTCGGCCGGCAGCGCGGCAGGATTCATCACCGCTCAATGATCAGCCACGACCATGCGATCCAAGCCCTCGTGGCCCACGGCGACAGGCAACAGCGATCGGGTGTACGTACATGCCGCCCAGGGCGCTCGGCAAAGACGGCTCGCCGGCGAACCCCGGATCGTCGTTGTCTGACCGCGGACATGAGCACAACCGGATCAGGGCCGCGAGCGAACCAGCCCACGACCCCGCAGTGCCTGCTGGATCTCAACGCCAAGGTGCTCCGCCGTCGAGGGTTCCTCAGGTGATGGCTTGGCCCATCGGCGGCCGGGCGCGGTCGCTGCACGGTCCCTTCGGCGGACCTCAGCTGAGCTGCTCGGCCAGTCCGACGATGATGCCCTCCGGGCCGCGGACGTAGCACAGACGATAGATGTCCTCGTACTGCGCCAGCTCGCCGACGAGCTCGGCGCCGTGGGTACGCAGGCGGGCGACCACGTGCTCGATGTCGTCGACGGCGAACATGATGCGACGAATGCCCAGCGTATTCGCTGGTGCATCCTTCGCCTCGGCGCTGATCGCCTTCGGCGTATGGAACATCGCCAGCTCGATTCGACCGTGGCCGTCCGGGGTGCGCAGCATAGCGACGTCCTGCCGGACGTCGTCGATCCCGATGACACGCTCCACCCAACGTCCCTCGATTGGCCCTTTGCCCTCCAGCTCCATGCCAAGTTCGACGAAGAACGCAATTACAGCCTCGAGGTCGTCGACAACGATGAGGACGTTGTCCATCCGCTGGATCGCCATGCTGGGCCCCTTTCTGTACGACCACGGTGGCCGGCTCCACTGCTGAGACGAAGCCGCCAGGGCGTTCTCGACAGACTGTGCACCATCTTCTGCGGGGAAACCTCGTGAGGCGGCGGTGCCATCACGCGCCGGGCGTACCGCTGCAGACGAAAGCAGGTACGCCCGCAGGCCCCTGAAGCCCTCACGTAGGCGATCGTCGGGGTGTACTCATTTGCCGCAGACCGCGGGCGCCGGTAACTGGCCTGTTCGTCAACCATGCACCAGCCATGAAGCCGGGTGCATGAAGTGGCGCATCATGCCAAGTGCCTGGCAGCCATGCTTGACCGATCGATCGGCCCTGGCGGCGTAAGTCGGCCTGCCTCGTAGGCGGTCAGCCGACGCAGTATCTCCGTGCGGTCGTAGCTCGGAAAGCCGACCAACAGGAGCCGTCGTCAACCCGAGACGCCAGATGACCTCGACAATCGGCGCAAGCTCTTCGTCGATGTCGGCGCTCGGGCCGCCCACGCTGACCCTGCGGACTGGGTGCAGGTTCTCGCTCACCCGCGGGATCCTACTGATCATGGATGTCGGCACGGGCCGGCAGTGGCGGCACCTCGCCCTCCAATCTTCCTCGACGTGGCGCGCACTGTTTTGCGACTGGTGGTCACGGCGCCCGACGGACGCCCGTGCAGCGAACACCCGCCCTGTCAACGAGCTCCCGTCGCCTCAACCAGCTGACGGTCCGGTGCGCCGCCGCTCGGACCCGCATGGTCTCAACCACACGGCCGCACCAAATGCTGCAAGGAAATCCGAGCGTGGCCGGTCAGCGACCTCGGCGGGCGTTGAGGCGGGCGGCCTGGCGCGTCAGGTGGTTGCGCTCGGCGAGGTTGGGGGCCTTTTGGGCCGCCTCGGCGTACAGCCGGGCCGCCGTCGCCAGGTTGCCGTCGCGCTCGTGGAGGTACGCTGCCACCGCCGTGTGGCGGGGCAGTGCGTCGTCCAGTGCCGCGAGCGCCGCCAGTCCGGCGCGCGGTCCGTCGGCCTCGCCGACGGCCACTGCGCGGTTGAGCCGGACGACCGGGCTGTCGGTCAGGCGCGCGAGTTCGTCGTACCACTCGACGATTTGCACCCAGTCGGTCTCCTCGGCGGTGGGGGCGTCAGCGTGGAGTGCCGCGATGGCGGCCTGGGCCTGGAACTCGCCCAGCCGGTCGCGGGCGAGGGCCGCCTGCAGGATCTCGACGCCCTCGGCGATCGACGTGGTGTCCCACCGGCTGCGATCCTGCTCGGCGAGCGGCACCAGGCTGCCGTCGGGCGCGGTCCGGGTGGCGCGCCGGGCGTGGTGCAGCAGCATGAGGGCGAGCAGCCCCGCCACCTCGGGGTGGTCGATCGCGGCCGCGAGCTGCCGGGTGAGGCGGATGGCCTCGGCGGCGAGGTCCACGTCGCCGGAGTAGCCCTCGTTGAAGACCAGGTAGAGGACGCGCAGCACGGTGGCGACGTCGCCGGGCTGGTCGAACCGCACGCCGGAGATGGTGCGCTTGGCCCGGCTGATGCGCTGCGCCATGGTCGCCTCGGGCACCAGGTAGGCGTGGGCGATCTGGCGGGTGGTCAGCCCGCCGACGGCGCGCAGCGTGAGCGCGACCGCGGACGACGGCGTCAGCGACGGGTGGGCGCACAGGAAGTAGAGCTGGAGCGTGTCATCGACCGCGGGCACGGGCCCGGGCGCCCGCTCCTCGTCGACGAGCTCCTCACGTCGGCGGCGGGCGGCGTCGGCCCGGGTCGTGTCGAGGAACTTGCGCCAGGCCGCGGTGACCAGCCAGCCCGTCGCATCCCGCGGCGGGTCGGCCGGCCAGACGCGGAGCGCCTCGATCAGCGCGTCCTGCACGGCGTCCTCGGCCGCCGCGAAGTCGGCTCCGCGGCGGACGAGGATGCCGAGCACGCTCGGCGTGAGGCTCCGGAGCAGGGCCTCGTCCATCAGGTCACTCCGTGATGGTGGGCGGCGCGGTCAGGAAGGGGCGCAGCTCGAGCCACTCGTGGATCGGCTTGCCGCCCGCCCCGGGGGCGGCCGACAGCTCCCCGGCCAGCTCGAGGGCGCGCTCGTAGCTGTCGACATCGATCACCATCCAGCCGGCGATGAGGTCCTTGGTCTCGGCGAACGGGCCATCGGTGACCGGCGGGCGTCCCTCACCGTCGTACCGGACGAACGTCCCCTCGGGGGCGAGCGCCTGGCCGTCGACGAACTCGCCGGTCTTCTCGAGCCGGGCCGCGAAGTCGTTCATGTACTGCACGTGCGCCGAGATCTCCTCCGGCGTCCACTGGTCCATGGGCACGTCGTTGACCGCAGCCGGAGCGCCGCGGTAGTGCTTGAGCAGCAAGTACTTGGCCATCGTGATTCTCCTGAGCGCTGGTGCGACCCATCGTGGTCACATTCACCCCAGGGACGGAGCCGGTCACCAGTTCTCGACAGCGCCGTCCGATTTTATTTTGGGCTCTCGTAGCTGAGCCTGGGTGCACCGTCTCGTGGTGTCCAGATCCACGGCGTGGCGCGAGGGCGAGAAGGAACGGGCCCTCCAAGATCAGCAGCGACCAAGCAACTGAATGAAGAGAAGCTTTGCCTGCAGACTGTACGTGTGCCCCTGGTGCGTCGTGGCGGCGCAAGGGAAGCCATTCGTGCTTCCGTTTGGGCGGTCAACCGATCACGCTTCACGGGTGGGCGAGCGGGCCGGCGTGACCTCCCAGAGAACACCGAGGCGATCGCCTGCCGGGGACAACCGAGCCCTACAACCAGAGCGGCGGATCGGGAGCTTCATCGGCTCCGCACCAGCAGCCCATCAGCCTGCTGCCCGCCCAGGAGCCAGCCGGGTAGCTCAGCGGCTTCGCCCTCCACCGTTACCACGCACGGCCGGCCGGTCTTCACCTCCCAACTTCGATGACGGTCCGTCGGCGCCAGGCGGAGCGCCAACGCCTCATTGCTCGGCGCACTTACGACTTGCCGCGCAGGACGGCGCGGCGCTGCTTCAGTTCGTCCTCGCCGATCTCACCGCGGGCGTACCGCTCAGCGAGCGTGCGCTCGGCGGCGCCGCGGGCGGACTGCCTGGGCGACCTGCGGTAGACCACGTACCCGATCCCGGACAGGACGAGGACCCAGAACAGGATCGGCAAGATCAGCCACCAACCCGGTCCCCCGCGATTCCAGGGACCGTGCCCGTCCGACCATCCCGGGTACGGGTGGGCGTACACCGTGAAGCTCATCAGTTCTGCCGGCATTGCAATCTCCTGTCGTGTGGGCTGCTTCTGCGCCGTTCCCTGAGATCGTGCGCCGGCCACATCGGCAGCATCGTCGGTCAGGCAGCGGCACCCGGGGTACGTCGAGCAGCGCAGGCCGCTACGCGCACATACCGCCGCCGAGGTACGGCGACGCCGCGTTGCGCAACGCCGCGCTGGCCGTAACTGCCGGTTGTCGTGCGCTCTGCCAAGGTCGAGATCCTGCTGGCCCTCTTGAGCGGCGCCGCCGTCGGCGCCCTGGTCGCCCTGCTTCAGCCCGCCTGGGAGCCCGCGCTGCTGCTCGTGCCGCTCGTACTCGTCATCGCCGTCGCCTCTCGTGTGCCACAGGAGCCGGCCGTCGAGGCGGCGGCCACGTCCCAGGGCGGGGCGGGGGCGGCGGCGCGGGCGAACGCCAGGACATGATCCAAACTATCCTCCGGGTCATGACTTCGATCTCACCCGATCGGCGCAGCGTCGACTCCGCCCTGGACCCCTCGGCGGAGCAGATCCGGGACATGGGTGGGCGCGCCGTCGAGTGGATCGCCGCCTACCACGACTCGATCCGGGACCTGCCGATCGGCCCGCGAACCTCCGCTGCCGCACTGAAGGAGCTGCTCGCCGAGCCGCTGCCCGTCGAGGGCCGTGACTTCACCGACCTGCTCACGGTCTTCCGTGAGGTGATCGTGCCCGGCAGCCGGCACAACGGGCATCCCCGCTTCTTCGGGTACGTCTCGGCGCCGGGCACCGCGGTCGCCGCGGTGGCCGATTTCCTCGCGTCGGCGCTGAACGCGAACCTCACCGCGTGGCGGTCGGCACCGGCTCCCGCCGAGCTGGAGCACGTGGCCATCGACTGGATCAAGGAGGCCCTCGGCTGCGACCCGGGCGCCGGGGGCCTATTCATGAGCGGCGGATCGATGGCCAACTTCACGGCGCTCGCCGCCGCACGACACCGCCACTGCGGCGACGCGGTCGCCACCCACGGTGCGGCCGCACACCCCGCGCCGCTGCGCGTCTACGCCTCCACCGAGACCCACCACTCGATCCACAAGGCCGCCGCGCTGCTCGGCATCGGGCGGGCGAACGTCCGCGAGATCCCGGTGGACGCCTGCTTCCGGATGGACGTCGACGCCCTCGTCCGCGCCATCGAGGAGGACCGGGCCGCCGGGGCGGAACCGTTCTGTGTGGTGGCGAACGCCGGCACCGTCGTCACCGGCGCGGTCGACCCGCTCGCCGATATCGCTGCGGTCGCGCGGCGGTACAGGCTGTGGATGCACGTTGACGCGTGCTACGGCGGCTTCGCGCGGCTCGCCCCCTCGGCTCGTCCGCTCTTCGACGGCATGTCGGAGGCTGACTCGATCGCCCTCGACCCGCACAAGTGGCTCTACCTGCCCGCGGACTGCGGCTGCCTTATCTACCGCGACCCCGAGGCGGCGCGGCGGGCCTTCAGCCTCGACGCCGACTACACCCGGGTCATGCAGACCGAGCCGGCCGAGGCCTTCGCCTTCTGGGACTACGGCCCGGACCTGTCCCGGCGATTCCGCGCGCTCAAGGTCTGGATGGCGCTGGCGCACGCTGGTTCGCGAGCTGTCGGCGACGCGGTCGAGGGCAACCTCGATTGCGCCCGTCACCTGGCCGAGCTCGTCGACGCCAGCGCTGACTTCGAGCTGCTCGCCCCGGTCGAACTCTCCATCTTCTGCTTCCGCTACCTGCCGGGGAGCGCACATGCCGGCTCGCGGTCCCAGTCCGACGAGGAGGAACTCGACCGCCTCAACGAACGGATCATGCTGGCGCTGCAGCAGGCTGGCAGCTCGTACCTGTCGAACGCGACCATCAACGGCCGCTTCGCGCTGCGCGGCTGCGTGCTCAACTACCGCACCACCCGCCGCGACATGGAGATCCTGCTCGACGACGTACGCCGCGCTGCCGAGCAGGCGATCGAGGAGACGCGCTGAAGACTCGACCTGGGGTTGCCAGCGGCCGACGGCTGGCTCGATTCCACCTGCCCCGCGACAGCAGCTCCTCAACGTCGCGATACGAGAGGTTGAAGCGCAGATACCAGCGGACCGCGACCACGATCACCTCGGGCGGGAACCGAAACCCGGCGAACGCCGACGTCGGAGGCAACCATGGTCCAGGCCGGGTCGATGACTTCACTGCTCAAGCCTGCCTCGATCTTGCCATCGCTCAAGGCAACGGTGCCCGAGGCTGCCCTTCCTCGGAAGAAGGCACCCGCTCTGGTGGTGGAGTTGGGCAGGCTGCTGTCGTGGCTCGACGGTGCGGGCAGCTGCTGGTGGGGATGCGCCAATGGTGATCACCTAACCTCGGTCTTTCGCTAACTGTTGATCAAGGTTGTTGAGGCGGTTGGTTGATCTTTTGGA
>NZ_JBHSBP010000083.1:0-49452 GCF_042650725.1 Micromonospora sp. GCM10011541 | reverse complement strand
CCAACCGAACACAGGCGACAAGCCGCTGGCCGGCACCCCGAGACAGGGGTGCCGGCCAGCGGCGTTTCCACGTACAAACACAAGACCGTGACCGCCGGGCGGACCAGGGCCAGGGCTGGGGGCGACCGTCCCCGGCGCAGGGATCAAGCCCGACCGCCCGAAGCCGGGGACGGTCGCCCCCAGCCCCCAACAGCAACCAAAGACTCAGGTAGCGCTGAGATGCCCGGTGAGGAGCAGGCACAGGACCAGGGTGCCGAGCGCCACCCGGTACAGCACGAAGAGGTACAGGGTGTGGTGGGCGACGTAGCGCAGCAGCCAGGCGATGGCCGCGTAGCCGATGCCGAAGGCGATCAGCGTCGCGACGGCCATCTGCGCCACGCTCGGCGCGGCGGTGCCCGGCGCGGAGGGCTCGAACACGTCCGGGATGCTGAACACGCCGGATATCACCACGGCCGGGATGGCCAGCAGGAACGAGTACCGCGCCGCCGTCTCCCGGGTGAGGTTCAGCAGCAGGCCGAAGGTGAGCGTGCCGCCGGACCGGGACACGCCGGGGATCAGCGCCATGGCCTGGGCGAAGCCCATCACGACACCGTCGCGCATCCGGAAGTTCTCCAGCGTGCGGGTCTGCCGCCCCCAGTACTCGGCGAAGGCCAGCACCAGCGCGAAGAAGATCAGCGTGAAGGAGATCAGGTACAGGTTCCGGCCGGCGGTGCGGATCTGGTCCTTGAACAGCAGGCCGAAAATGCCGATCGGGATGGTGCCGACGATGACGTACCAGCCCATCCGGTAGTCGAGGCTGGACCGGACCGAGCGGTCCACCAGTCCGAGCACCCAGGTGCGGGCGATCCGCCAGATGTCCTTGAAGAAGTAGATGAGCACCGCCGCCTCGGTGCCCAGTTGGGTCACCGCGGTGAACGAGGCGCCCGCGTCCCGGCCGAAGAAGATCGCCGAGGTGATGCGCAGGTGACCGGACGAGCTGACCGGCAGGAATTCCGTGAGCCCCTGGACGATGCCCAGGACGATGGCCTCGACCCAGGTCACTCTCCGACTCCGGAGAGTTCCAGCGCCTCCGCGACGGTCCGCAGGGTCTGCACGCCGCTGTCCCGGTCGGCGACGAAGAGGGTCACCGACAGGGTGGTGACGCCGGCGGCGGCGTACTCCCGCATCCGCTCGGCGATGCGCTCCTTGGGGCCGAGCAGCGAGGTGCGGTCGATGAACTCCATCGGGATCGCGGCGGCCGCGTCCCGCTGCCGCTTGGCCAGGTAGAGGTCCTGCACCTCGCGGGCGGCGTCGCCGTAGCCCATCCGGGTGGCCAGCTGGTTGTAGAAGTTCTGCTGCCGGCTGCCCATGCCGCCGACGTACAGGGCGGCGTACCAGCGGACCAGCTCGGCGCAGGAGGCGATGTCGTCGCCGACCACGACCGGGACGGACGGGACGACGTCGAAGCCGGCCAGTTCCTTGCCTGCCTTCGCCCGGCCGGCCCGCACGGAGGCGAGCTGCTCCTCGGCGAACTCGGGGGCGTAGAACACGGCGAGCCAGCCGTCCGCGATCTCACCGGCGAGTTCGAGGTTCTTCGGCCCGACCGCGGCCAGGTAGATCGGGATGTGCTCGCGCGGCGGGTGGAAGCCCAGCCGGAGCGCCTTGCCGGGGCCGTCGGGCAGCGGCAGGGTGTGGAACTCGCCGTCGTACGCGACCTCCTTGCGGGCGATCGCCATCTTCACGATGTCGACGTACTCGCGGGTGCGGGCCAGGGGCTTGGCGAAGCGGACGCCGTGCCAGCCCTCGGAGACCTGCGGGCCGGAGACGCCGAGGCCGAGCCGGAACCGGCCGCCGGAGAGCGCGTCGATCGTGGCCGCCGTCATCGCGGTCATCGCCGGGGTCCGGGCGGGGATCTGCATCACCGCGGCGCCCACGTCGATCCGCTGGGTCTGGCCGGCCATCCAGGCCAGCATGCTGGGCGAGTCGGAGCCGTAGGCCTCCGCCGCCCACACCACCGAGCAGCCGAGCCGGTCCGCCTCCTGGGCAAGCGCCAGGTGGTCGGCCGGCGTGCTCCACGCCGTCTGGTATCCGAGGCTGAGCCCGAGTCGCACTGGTCCTCCCACCGTCCGCACCACAGGTCGCATCAGGTTACGCAATGCGGGCGGTGACCACGATCACCGGCTGCCCTCGAACGCGTCACACCCGTTCGGCCGGTGGGGCAGGAACTTGACTTCGGGCGAGGATATCCGTGACGCCGGGTTCGAAATAAGGTTCACGCATGCAACAGCGACCGCTCGGCCGAAGCGGGCTGGCGGTTTCGCGGCTCGCGCTCGGCACCATGACCTGGGGACGGGACACCGACGCGGACGACGCGGCCGCCCAGCTGAAGAGCTACCTCGACGCGGGGGGCAACCTCGTCGACACCGCCGACGTGTACGCCGACGGCGACGCGGAGTCGGTCATCGGCTCCCTGCTGGGCAGTCTGGTGCCCCGGGAGGAGCTGCTCATCGCCACCAAGGCGGGGCTGCGGCCGGGCAGCGGCCGCCGCCGGGACGGCTCGCGCGGGCACCTGCTGCGCACCCTGGACGCGTCGCTGCGCCGGCTCGGCACCGACCACGTCGACCTCTGGCAGGTCCACGGGTACGACCCGGACACCCCGCTGGAGGAGACCCTTTCCGCCCTGGACCACGCCGTGTCCAGCGGGAAGGCCCGGTACGTCGGGGTGTCGAACTTCTCCGGCTGGCAGACCGCCCGGGCCGCCGCCTGGCAGGCCGCCTGGCCCGGCCGGGCCCCCGTGGTGGCCGCCCAGGTGGAGTACTCGCTGCTGGAGCGGGGCGTGGAGCGGGAGGTGCTGCCGGCCTGCGAGGCGATGGGGCTGGGCGTGCTGCCCTGGTCGCCGCTGGGCCGCGGGGTGCTCACCGGCAAGTACCGGCACGGCCGGCCGGCGGACTCCCGCGCCGCCTCGCCGCACTTCGAGCGGTTCGTCGCCACCTACCTGGAGCCGCGCTGCTCCAGCATCGTCGAGGCGGTGGCCACCGCCGCCGGCGGGCTGGGCGTCTCCCCGCTGGAGGTGGCACTGGCCTGGATCCGGGACCGGCCGGGCGTGACCGCCCCGATCCTCGGCGCGCGTACCGTCGGCCAGCTCCTCGGCGCGCTCCAGGTGGAGCGGATGACCCTGCCCGAGGAGATCGTCACCGCGCTGGACGACGTCTCCGCGGTCCCGGTCGGCTACCCGGAACGCGACGGCTGATCGGTCCACCGGACGCGACGTGGATCACCGGCAGGGGGTGGCGAACCGGGCCCGGCCTGGGCAGCATGGAACGCATGGACTACGAATACGCGCCGCTGCGGTTGCCGCCGAATGTCGACCGGGTGACCGCCGCGGCGCAGCTGGCGATCCAGGCGGAGTTCTCCGGATGGGAGTTGGCCCGGGTGCGGCTGTTCCGGGACGGTACGCGGCAGGTGATGTTGCGCCGTCGGCGGATCAACCAGCCGCAGCCGGGCCTGTCGTACTGAGCGACGGCGGACGTACGGTCCCGGGCCCGACCGGGTGGTCGGGCCCGGGCACGTCACGGCCTAGTGGGCGTGGTCGTGCTCCTCGTCCAGCTCCAGGAACGGGTGCTCGTCGAGCCGTCCCACGAGACGGTCGTCGGCGGCCGGCTGGAACGGGCCCATCGGGTCGTCGTCGTCGAATGACTCCAGGTCGACCGGGGTGCCGACCTCGCTGACCATCACCACCCCGTCGAGCGGTTCGAGCTCCGGGACGTCCAGCGCGCTGAGCGAGCCGTCGCCGCTCTGCAGCAGCTCCAGCACCGCCTCGCCGACGCCCTCGACGGGGGCCGGCTCGTCCTCCTCCGTGCCCTCCCGGCGGGCCGCCTCGGCCACCCGGATCAGGGCGGCCACGCTCGGCACCCGGTAGTCGCGGCGCTGCCGCACCGAGATCACCCGCGGGTGCGGGTCGGTCGCCTCGACGCCCTCGGCGCCGCCGAAGCGCTCGTCGGCCTCGTCCGGGTCGATCGACTCGACATCCCAGGGAGTGACCTCCCCGTACGCGTCGAGCAGCTGCTCGTCGTAGGCGACCGAGGCGTTGTTCAAGGCGACGTACGCCTGCCAGACGTCGTCGTCGTCGATCCGGCCCTCGGCGGCGCGGACGGCGGCCAGGTGGGCGCGGGCAGCGGCGATCACGCGCTCGAGAGCGGCGTCCAGCTCACCGTGCTGGTCGGTCATGTGAGGCAGTCCCTTCGCGATGGAGGAGGATCCGCGTCGGCGGTGACGCCGCGGACACGGTTAGCAACTGCGGAGAAACCGGTCGAGAACCCGCACGCCGAACTGTAGCCCGTCCACCGGGACCCGCTCGTCGATGCCATGGAACAGGCCGGAGAAATTGAGGTCGGCGGGCAGCCGCAGCGGCGCGAACCCGAAGCAGCGGATGCCGAGCTGGGAGAAGGCCTTGGCGTCCGTGCCGCCGGAGAGCATGTAGGGCACGGGCCGGGCGCCCCGGTCCTCGGCGCGCAGCGCGGCGGACATCGCGTCGACCAGGTCGCCGTCGAAGGTGGTCTCCAGGGCGGGCTGCCGCTGGATGTACTCGATGTCGATGTCCGGCCCGATCAGCTCGCGCAGCTGCGCCTCCAGCAGCTCCGACTGGCCGGGCAGGCTGCGGCAGTCGATCGTGGCGGTGGCCCGGCCGGGGATGACGTTGTCCTTGTAGCCGGCGGCCAGCCGGGTCGGGTTGGCGGTGCTGCGGATCGTCGCGCCGATGATGTTGGCGATCGGGCCGAGCTTGGCGATCGCGGTCTCCGGGTCGTTCGGGTCGATCTCGATGCCGAGCACCTCGGAGACCTCCTCGAGGAAGGCCCGCACGGTCGCGGTGACGGTGACCGGGAAGCGATGCCGGCCGACCCGGGCGACCGCCTCGGCGAGCGCGGTGACCGCGTTGTCGTCGTGGACGAACGAGCCGTGCCCGGGGCGGCCCTTGGCGTGCAGCCGCAGCCAGTCGATGCCCTTCTCGGCGGTCTCGATGAGGTAGAGCCGCTGGGACTCGTCGATCGAGTAGGAGAAGCCGCCGACCTCGCCGATCGCCTCGGTGCACCCGTCGAAGAGGCCCCGGTGCCGCTGGGCGAGGAAGTGCGCGCCGTAGTCGCTGCCGGCCTCCTCGTCGGCGGTGAAGGCGAGCACGATGTCCCGCGCCGGACGGACCCCGGCGCGCTGCCAGCCGCGGACCACGGCGAGCACCATGGCGTCGAAGTCCTTCATGTCGATCGCGCCCCGGCCCCACAGGTAGCCGTCGCGGATCTCGCCGGAGAACGGGTGCACCGACCACTCGTCCGGGTCGGCGGGGACCACGTCGAGGTGGCCGTGGACCAGCAGCGCGTCGCGGCCCGGGTCCGTGCCGGGGATCCGGGCGACGAGGTTGGCCCGGCCGGGCGCCGACTCGTGGATCTCCGCGTCGACGCCGACCTCGGCCAGCTTCTCCGCCACGTACTCGGCGGCGCGCCGTTCGCCGACGCTGGTGTCGTTGTCCCCGGTGTTGGTGGTGTCGATCCGCAGCAGGTCGCGGCAGAGGCCGACGACCTCGTCGGTGGGGTCGGGTCGGGCGGAGGCGGCGTCGCTCGTCATGGGCTCTTCATACCAGCCGGGGCGACCCGGTGGCGCGCCCCGCCCCGCTCCCCGGGGCGCGCCGGCGGCCCGGACGGCGGCCGGCCCGGTTTCGCGCGCGCGGCGGTCGGGTACCGCCGCAGTCGTCCCCGCACCGCCCAGCGGGCCGCCGGCCCCCGCCGGCCACCAGTCGAGGAGGGCACCATGACCGTCCCCCTACCGCCGCTGCCACCCGCCGCCGACGACGCGTACCGGCCGGGCGGCCGGAGCCTGGCTGACCTCGTCGACGCCGAGCACCGGCAGCTGCTCGGCCTGGCCGACCAGGTCACCGACCCGGACCTGGCCGCGGAGCGCCGGCGCGAGGTGATCGACGTGCTCACCGCCGCGGTGTCCCGGCACCTCTCCGCCGAGGAGCAGTACCTCTTCCCCGCCGCCCGGGCCGCCGTGCCGGCCAGCGCCGAACTGGTCGACCGGGAGATCGAGGCGGACGCCGCGCTGCTCACCGCCCTGAAGGGACTGTCCGGGCCGGACGACCCCGCGCTGGCCGAGGTGGCCGACCGGGTACGCCGGCACGTCAGCCGGGTCGCCGCGCTGATGACGCCGCTGCGGGCGGTGGCCACCGACGCGGAGCTGATCCGGCTGGGCAACCGGTGGCAGATCGCCGAGGAGGCGGCGCCGACCCGGCCGCACCCCGGCACCCCGGCCACCCCGCCGTGGAACAAGATCGTGGAACCGGCGGTGGGCGTGGTGGACAAGCTCCGGGACGCGGTGACCGGCCGGCGTACCCAGCTGGCGGACCTGGAGCGGCAGCCGAAGACCTGACCCCAAGCCGGTACGCATCGGGGGAGGCCGATGCCGTTCGGGCCTTCCGTCCATCGGTGCGTGGCCCTACCGTCACCCTATGAATCTGGAGCTGCGACACCTCCGGGTGGTGTGCGCGATCGCGGAGACGGGGAGCGTGACCAAGGCGGCCTCGACGCTCGGCCTGGCCCAGCCGGCCCTGACCGCCCAGCTCCAGCGCATCGAACGGATCCTGGGCGGGCCGCTGTTCGAGCGGGACCGGCGGGGCGCCCGCCCCACCGCGCTGGGCGAGCTGGTGCTGGCCCGGGCCCGGGTGCTGCTGCCGGCGATGAAGGGCCTGCAGGACGAGGCGGCGCGGCTGGCCGGGGCGGGCGACCCGCTGGGCCGGTACCGGTTCGGCGGGGTGAACAGCCCGATCCTCGGCCGATTGGTGCACCGGCTCGCCGCCGAGCAGCCCCAGCTGCAGATCACCACGTACGCCTCGTGGTCCGTGGACGAGCTGGCCCAGCTCGTGGCCGGCGGGCGGCTGGACTTCGCGCTCACCGGGGTGTGCGGCGACGCGACCCCGTCGGCGGAGTTCGCGCTGAGCTGGCGGGAGGTCGCCGTCGACCCGGTCCTCGTGCTGCTGCCGCAGACCCACCCGATGGCCGACCGGGAGGAGGTGCGGCTGGCGGACCTGCGGCGGGAGCAGTGGGTGGCGGCGCCCGGCGACGGCTGCTTCGGCGACTGCTTCGCCGCCGCCTGCGCCCGCGCCGGCTTCACCCCGCGGAAGCTGTACGAGACGGACGTCCGCGGCTGCGTGGACCTGGTCGAGGCCGGCGAGGCGGTGGCGCTCTGCCAGGCCACCTTCCGCCCGGTCGCCGGGCTGGTCACCCGCCGGCTGGCCGGGACGCCGCTGCGCTGGCGGCTGCTGCTGGGCTGGCACCCGGACGCCCCGGCCGCCCGGGTCGCCGAGGCGGTGCTGGAGACCGCGGTGGCCGCGTACACGGACGCGCTGGCGCCGCACCCGGACTACCTGGCCTGGCTGCTGCGCCACCCCGACTTCGGCGCCCAGCCATCGGCGGCCCGGCCGCCCGGCGGGGTGCGAACCGCGTGACGGCGGGTATCAGGGCAGCATGACCGATCTGTACCCCGCGGCCGACCAGCGGGAGCTGCTGCGTCAGGCGGCCGCCGCGCACACCGCCGCCTCCCGGGACGTCGAGACCTACCTGCGCCAGCTGCCCGACGTGCCGGACCCGGCCGACATCACCGAGTACGCCAACCTGCTCACCCGCGAGGAACGGGCCCGCCTCGACCGGCAGGCCGCCGCCGACGGCGCCGGCCTGCAGCTGCCCAGCATGGAATCCGAGTAACCGACCACGCGGCACGGCACCCGGGGCTTTCCGGGTGCCGTGCCGGTCGTGGCTCAGCGTTCGACCAGGACGTCGTGGCCGAGGTCGAGCAGCGAGTGCCGCCACTCGTCGTCGGCGTTGCCCCGCTGCGGCCTCTCGTCCACCAGGGACTGGATGCGGTCGATGGCGTCCCGCATCACCTCGATGTCCTCCGGGGTCAGGTCCACCTTCCGCTTGCTGAGCACGTGCAGGATCTGCCGCCCCGGCTCGGGCAGGTTCAGGTCCGGGTTCGGGCCGAACGCCTCCTCGCCCGACCCCCGCGTGAGCAGCCACTGCCGCAGCTGCTCGGAGGGGACGTTCACCTGGGCGTGGAAGTCGTCCCAGATCACCTCGACCTCGGGATCCAGCCGCTTCTCGCGTACCATCACGCCTCCTCTCCCGCCGGCGGCCCGGACGGCGCCGGCTCGCCCTCGTCGGTCCGCTGCTTCACGCCCTCCGGCGGCACCTTCACCCGGGACGGGTTGGCCGTCGGGGGCGCGATGATCGGTTCGCTGCGCTCGGTGTCCTCCCGGGACTCCTCCGGTTCGGTCATGTCCGCCCTCCGGTTCATCGCGGGTGGGACGTCGTCGCCGCCGTGTAGTCGCCGGCGGTCACGTCGAAGGCGAGCTGCCCGTCGCGCGCGTCGACGATGACCTTCTGGCCGGGCGAGATCTCGTTCTCCAGCAGCTTCCGGGAGAGCCGGTTGTCGACCTCCCGCTGGATCACCCGGCGCAGCGGCCGGGCGCCGAACTCGGGCTGGTAGCCGTGCTCGGCGAGCCAGTCGATCCCGGCGGTGGTGAACTCGACCTGGATGTCCTGGGCGTGCAGTCGGCGGCGGGTCTCCTCCAGCATCAGCCCGGTGATCTGGCGCAGCTGCTCGGCCTCCAGCCGTTGGAAGATGATCACCTCGTCGATCCGGTTGAGGAATTCGGGGCGGAAGTTCTCCTGCAACCGGCGCATCAACCGGTCCCGCAGCTCGGTGGCTTCCTGTTCCCGGCCGGGCTCGCCGACACCGAAGCCGACCGTGCGCTGGGTGCCGGTGATCAGCTCCGAGCCCAGGTTGCTCGTCATGATCAGCACGGTGTTCTTGAAGTTCACCGTCCGGCCCTGGCTGTCGGTGAGCCGGCCGTCGTCGAGCACCTGCAACAGGATGTTGAAGACGTCCGGGTGCGCCTTCTCGATCTCGTCCAGCAGCACCACCGCGTACGGTCGGCGGCGCACCGCCTCGGTGAGCTGGCCGGCCTCCTCGTAGCCGACGTACCCGGGCGGGGCGCCGACCAGCCGGCTGACCGTGTGCCGTTCCTGGAACTCGCTCATGTCCACCCGGACCATCCGGTCCGCCTCGCCGAAGAGCGCCTCGGCCAGGGCCCGGGCCAGCTCGGTCTTGCCGACGCCGGTGGGGCCGAGGAAGAGGAAGCTGCCCATCGGCCGGTCCGGGTCGGCCAGCCCGGTCCGGGACCGGCGGACCGCCTCCGCGACGGCGCTGACCGCGTCGTTCTGGCCGACCACCTTCTCGTGCAGGTACCCCTCCAAGCGCAGCAGTCGGTCGCGTTCCTCCTCGGTGAGCTGGTTGACCGGGATGCCGGTGGCCCGGGAGACCACCTCGGCGATCTCCTTCGGCCCGACCGCCGGCACCTGGTTGGGGCCCTCGTCGCCCCGGGCGCGGCGGATCTGGTCCTCCAGCTCGCTGATCCGGTCGCGCAGTGTCGAGGCGCGCTCGTACTGTTCGCCGGAGACGGCCTGCTCCTTGTCCCGGCGCACCTCGTCGAGCTGCTGTTCCAGGTCCCGCACGTCCGCGGCGGGGGTGCGGGTGCGCAGCCGGACCCGCGCCCCCGCCTGGTCGATCAGGTCGATCGCCTTGTCCGGCAGGAACCGGTCGGTGACGTACCGGTCGGAGAGCTCGGCGGCGGCGACCAGGGCCTCGTCGGTGAAGCGGACCTGGTGGTGCGCCTCGTACCGGTCGCGCAGGCCGCGCAGGATGGCGACGGTGTCCTCGACGGTGGGCTCGGGGACGAAGACCGGCTGGAACCGACGGGCCAGCGCGGCGTCCTTCTCGATGCTGCGCCGGTACTCGTCCAGCGTGGTCGCGCCGATCACCCGCAGCTCGCCGCGGGCCAGCGCGGGCTTGAGCATGTTGGACGCGTCCATGCCGCCCTCGCTGCCGGCGCCGCCCGCACCGACCAGGGTGTGGATCTCGTCCAGGAAGATGATCAGCTCGTCCCGGTGCGCCCGGATCTCGTCGATCACCTTCTTCAGCCGTTCCTCGAAGTCGCCCCGGTACCGGGTGCCGGCCACCAGCCCGGCCAGGTCGAGCTGGACGACCCGCTTGCCGATCAGGGTCTCCGGTACGTCGCCGTCGCAGATCCGCTCGGCCAGCCCCTCCACGATGGCGGTCTTGCCCACGCCGGCCTCGCCGATCAGCACCGGGTTGTTCTTGGTCCGGCGGGAGAGGATCTCCACCGCCTGTTCGATCTCGTCGGCCCGCCCGATCACCGGGTCGATCTGGTCGGCGCGGGCCAGGTCGGTAAGGTCCTGGCCGTACTGGTCGAGGGTGGGGGTGCCGCGGTCCGGCTTGGGGCCCTGGCCGCGTTCCGCGCTGGCCGCCTGCAACGACTCCGGTTGGACCCGCCCGGCGGCGAGCATCCGGCCCGCCGGCGACTCCGGGTTGAGCGGCAGGGCCATCAGGATGTGCTCGGGACCGATGTAGTTGGCGCCCATCGCCCGGGAGAGCTGGTGGGCGTCGAGCAGCGCCCGCTTGGCCGCCGGGGTGAGCGACAGGTTCGGTGGCACCTCGCCACGGGGCGCCCCGTCGCCGCGCCCGCCTAGGGCGTTGACCAGGGCGTCCGGGTCGGCGCCGGCACGGCGTACCAGGTCGCGCAGCGGTTCGCGTTGCAGCGCCGCCCAGAGCAGGTGGTCGGTGTCCAGGTCGTTGCTGTGCTTCTGGGCCGCCCGGCGGGCCGCGTCGGCCAGCATCTCCCGCGCGTCGGCGGTCATCAGCCGGGTGATGTCGACCCGGTGCGGCGGCCGGCGTCCTCCCTCGCCCCGGCCGAAGTAGCGGGCCAGGAATTCGTCCCACGGGTCGGAGCCGAAGTCGCCGGGTCCCATCATCTCTGTCCTCCGGAGTCGGGCGCGGCACGGTCGCCGAGGGCAACCCGTGGGCGCGGCACGGTCGGCGGTGGCTACCCGGCGGTCGGCGCGACAAACGCCCCCGGGTGGCACGCTGGGGGCATGCAGACCAGTCCGCTGCTCGTCGTCGACGGCGCCAACGTGGTCGGATCCCGCCCGAACGGCTGGTGGCGGGACCGGGCCGGGGCGGCGGCCCGGCTGCGGGACGCTCTCGTCCCGCTGGCCGAGCGCGGGGTGCCGCCGGAGCTGGCCCCGCCGGTGGAGGTGGTGCTGGTGGTGGAGGGCGCGGCGCGGGACGTCCCGGCCGTCCCGGGGGTGCGGGTGGTCTCCGCGCCCCGTTCGGGTGACGACACCATCGTCGAGCTGGTCGCGGCCGCGCCGGACCGCCGCCGCGTGGTGGTCACGGCCGACCGCGAGCTGCGCGCGCGGGTGGCGGCGCTGGGGGCCGAGGTGCACGGCCCGCGCTGGCTCCGCCCGGCCGCCGGCTGACCGGCGCGCCCCTGGTCCGCCACCGCCGCCGAGAGGCGACTCGTGGATCGGACCGGCCGGTCCGTCGACGGGACCGCGCCGCGCCCGGCCGGCCTTTCCGCACCTCAGACGCCGAATCGGACAGCCGGGCAGGAACACCGCGAGGGCGGATTTTCGCTCACCGAACGGGATGGGATGTAATGGAGATCTCCCCGCCCCCAGGAGGTCCCCGTGGCGAGCGTCGCCGAGCTGAAGGCAGCCATCGATGTCGCCCTTCAGCAGATAGGTGACGGGCAGACAGCCGTGCAGGCGGCCGGCGAGAAGCTGGCCGAGGCGCAGCAGACGCTGGCCGGCGCGCTGGAGGGCAGCGGGCACGAGACGGTCGAGGCCGCGCAGGCCTCGCTGACCCAGGCCAGCCAGGAGCTGGAGGAGTGTCTCGCCGCGACACTGGTGGCGGTCGAGCAGGCGCAGCTCTACGTGTCGACCCTGTAGAGCCGGCCGTGTCCATCATCGAGGACGTCGGCGCGCAGGTCCGCGCCGCTGCCGAGGAGCTGCCCCTGGCGCAGCTGGGGCTGGCGTTGGAGAAGTTCGGCCAGGCCACCGAGCGGCTGCGCTGGGTCCGGCAGGAGTCCGCGAACCCGATGGGCGTACCGGAACTCTCCGCCGCCACCGAACACGCCGAGACCGCCGGCTACGCGCTGCGGGTCGCCCAGGAGCAGCTCGCCGGCTATCTGGCCGCGATCGGACTGGCCGCCGACGGCGCGCCCGCGCCGAAGCCGCAGGAGCGGCGGCCGACGCACGACGCGGCCCGGGACGCGGCGCCGACGGCACCGGGGGCCGGGCCGGAGCGGGGCGCCGACCCGGCGATGCGGCGCTGGTGGTCGGTGCGGGTGGCGGAGCTGACCGGCGGCCGGGAAGGGCCGCCGGACGAGCCGGACGAGCGGGTCGGCGACGCCCGCGAGCTGCTGCGCCGGGTGGTCACCGGAGTCCGCGCCGGTGACCGGGACCGGCTGCACACCGAGCTGCGCCGGGCGCACGCCGACGTCGGGCTCGGGCTCGCCGCGGTCGCCCCGCCGCTGCTGCGCGGCCTGGCCGGCGAGCTGCTCGGCCACCCGCCCAGAGCCGACGACCTGGGCCGGCTGCGCCGGGAGCTGGACGGCCGGGTCCGGGACCTGCTGCCGGGGCTGCCGCCGCCGGTGCTGGACACCCTGCTCACCCGGGTGTGCCGGATGCCCCCGCCCCGCCGCGCCGGCGACCAGGAGCAGCCGCACGCCGCGGACCCCGCGGTCACCGCCGGCGTGCTGACCGGGGTGCTGCTCGCCCGGCTCGGCCGCGACCTGCCGACCGACGCCGACGAACGGCAGCCGGCCCGGGGCTCCGATGCCTGACGTCCGCGGTCAACTGGTCACCCGGGTCCGGGTGATGCTCTCCGAGGCGCTCGGCGCGACCCGCAACCGGTTGTCCGCCGCGGACGCCGAGCTGACCGCCGGCGCGGAGCGGCTGGCCCGGGTGCGGCGCGCCGCGGCGGCCGTACCGGACCGGGTCGGCGCGGCCCGCGACCGCCGGCTGGCCGAGATCGACGCCCGGCACACCACGCGGATCGCGGAGCTGGCCCGCCGGGCCGCGGCGGCCGCGCAGCGCGAGGCCCCCGGCGCGGCCTCGGCGCCGTGGTCGCGGTGGCAGGCCACGCCCGCCGGCCGGGCCGAGACGCCCGGCGCGGTGCGGATCGGCACCGTCCGGATCCCCGACGCCGAGCCGGTGCCCGCGCTGGTGCCGCTGCTGGACGCGGGCCACGTGCACCTGGCCGGCAGCGACCGGGCGGGCATCGCCGCGGTGGTGCCGGCCCTGCTGCTGCGTTCCGTCGGCCGCGCCGACCCGGGCGGGGTCCGCCTCTTCGGGTACGACCCGGAGCACCTCGGCGGCGGCCTGGCCGGGTTCGCCCCGCTGGGCACCGCCGGGCTGCTCACCTTCGTCGGCCCCGGCGGGCTCGGCCGGCTGCTGGACGACCTGGTGGAGCAGATCCGGCGGATCAACGAGACCGTGCTGGCCGGCGAGTACACCTCGCTGCGCGAGCTGGCCACGGCGACCGGCCGGCGCCCGGAGCCGTGGCGGGTGGCGGTGCTGCTCGGCGGCGACGAACTGTCCCGGCACGAGCGCGGCCAGCTGGACCGGGTGGTCCGCACCGGCGCCGCGTGCGGGGTGCACCTGGTGGTCCGCGGGATCGACCTGCCCGACGACCCGACCGTGTCCCGGGTGGTGGTGCAGCCGGACGGGGCCCGGATCGGCGGACTGCCGGTCGTCCTCGACGACCCGCCGCCGGCCACCCTGGTCACCGAGACCTGCCGGGAGGTGGCGTCCCGGGTCAACGCCGGCCCACCGCCGGCGCCCTTCGCCGACCTGCTCCCGCCACCGGAGCGGATGTGGCGGGAGGACTCGGCGCACGGGCTGACCGCGCCGATCGGCGAGGGCCCGCACGGCCGGCCGGTACTGCTCACCCTCGGCGACTACCCGCCGCACGCCCTGATCGGCGGTCCGTCCGGCACCGGCAAGACGAACCTGATCTTCGCCTGGATCGGCGCGCTGGCCTCCCGCTACTCCCCCGCCGAGCTGGAGTTCTACCTGCTGGACTTCAAGGAGGGGGTGTCCTTCGCCCGGTTCGCCCAGGGCCGGCGGGACCCGAGCTGGCTGCCGCACATGCGGCTGGTCGGGATCAACGTCAACACCGACCGGGAGTTCGGGCTGGGGCTGCTGCGCTTCCTCGCCGAGGAGCTGCGCCGCCGGGCGGACGCCGCCAAGAAGCACGAGGTCACCAAGCTGGCCGAGCTGCGGGCGGTGGACCCCACCGGGCACTGGCCGCGGATCGTCGCGGTGGTCGACGAGTTCCAGGCGCTGCTCGCCGGGCGGGACGTGGTGGCCCGGGAGGCCGCCGACCTGCTGGAGGACCTGGCCCGGCGGGGCCGGTCGCAGGGTATCCACCTGGTGCTCGCCTCGCAGGACGTCCGCGGCATCGAGGCGCTGTGGGGGCGGCCCGCCCTGGTCGCCCAGTTCACCCTGCGCATCGCGCTGCCCAAGGCGCTGCGCATCCTGGCCGAACGCAACGACGCCGCCCAGTCGCTGCCCCGGCACCACGCCGTGGTCAACGCCGAGTCCGGGCTGGCCGAGGGGAACGAGGTGGCCCGGATCCCGTCGGCCAGCGACTGGGAGAGCTGGAGCGAGCTGCAGCACCGGCTGTGGCGGATGCGCCCGGCCGACGCCGCCCCGGCCCGGCTCTTCGACGGCGATGCGATCCCCCGTCTCGCGGACGCGCCGGATTTCCGGGCGCTGACCGCGCCGGACGAGGGGGTGCCGCGCAGCCCGGTGGCCCTGCTCGGCGAGATCATCGACGTGCAGGCGCGGTCCGCGACGCTGCGGCTGCCCCGGGCCCCGGGACGCAACCTGGCGGTGCTCGGCACCCGGGTGGACGAGGCGTGCGCGGTGCTGGACGCCGCCGCCCGGTCCCTCGCGCGCCAACACCGCCCCGGCACCGCCCGGTTCTCCATCGCCTGCCTCGACCAGGACGCCGACCCGGCCGCCCGGGCCCTCTACGAGGACCTGGCCGACGACGCCGCCTGGTACGACGAGGAGACGATCCCGGAGCTGATGGCCGAGGTGGGCGACTCGCTCGGCGCGCCTGGCACCCGGAACACCCCGCACTACCTGCTGCTGTACGCGGTCGACGCGGCGGCCGGTCAGCTCGCCGGGCGGGCCGGGCGGCGTACCGGGCTGGAGCAGTTGCGCCGGATCCTGCACGACGGGCCGGAGCGGCGTACCCACGTGCTGGCCTGGTGGCGCGGGGTGGCCCGGATGCGGGTGGACCTGGGCGGGCCGGCCGCCCGCACCGACCAGATCGGCGCGTGGGTGGCGCTCGACGTGCAGGGCGCGGAGCTGGGGTCCTCGCTCTATCCGGGCACCGGCGGGCCGGACTGGTACCCCCGGCCGTGGCGGGGACTCTACTTCGACCGGGCGGCCCACCGCACCGGACAGGTGATCATCCCTTATGGTCCGTCCCGTTGACATCCTCCCGGCCCTATAGGACCGGGATTCCCACGGTCGCCCGTCGAGTTTCCTGCTTCGTCACTGACCGCCTCGTCCGGGAGGGCTCCCGTTGAGGGCTTACACCAGCTCCACAGGCAGACACCGCCAGCCCGGCGGCCAGAATGTTCCGCGCCGCGTTCACGTCACGGTCGTGATTGATGCCGCAGTCGCACGTCCATGTGCGGACGTGCAGCGGCATGGTGTCCCGTACGGCTCTGCATGTCGAGCACAGTTTGGAGGAGGGGAACCAACGGTCGACCGCAATCAACTTACGGCCGTACCACTGGGCCTTGTATCCCAGCATGCTGCGGAACTCGCGCCACGCCGCGTCGCTGATGGCGCGGGCGAGTGTGTGGTTTTTCAGCAGGTTCCGAACGGTGAGGTCCTCGATCGCGATCGTTTGGTTTTCACGAACAAGCCGAGTGGTGATCTTGTGCAGGTGGTCGCGTCGCCGGTCGACGATGCGAGCGTGAACCTTGGCGACCTTGCGGCGGGCCTTGTCCCGGTTCGTCGAGCCCTTGACCTTCCGCGACAGCTCCCGCGGGACGCGGGCGAGCCGGGCACGGTCACGCCGCTCATGCCGAGGGTTGGTGATCTTTTCCCCGGTCGACAGGGTCAGCAGGTTGTCAAGCCCGGCGTCTATCCCGATCGCCGCGGTGGTCGGGGGCAGCGGCTGAACGGTCGGGTCCTCGCACAACAAGGACACGAACCAGCGCCCAACCGGGTCTTGAGACACCGTCACCGTCGATCGCTTCGCACCCTCGGGGAGAGGGCGGGACCACACGATGTGCAACGGCTCCGCCATCTTCGCCAACGTCAGCCTGCCGTCCCGGAAGCGGAAAGCGCTGGTCGTGTACTCCGCCGACTTCCGGCACCTCTTCCGCGACTTGAAACGCGGGTACTTCGCGCGTTTGGCGAAGAAGCTGGCGAAGGCCGTCTGAAGATGACGCAGGGCCTGCTGGAGTGGGACCGAGGAAACGTCGTTGAGGTAGGCCAGTTCCTCTGTCTTCTTCCACGCGGTCAGCATCGCCGATGTGGCGTTGTAGGAGACGTGTTCCTGCCGGAGTGTCCACGCCTCGGTACGCGCCGCCAACGCGAGGTTGTAGACCTTCCGCACGCATCCGAACGTGCGCGACAGCTCAGCCGCCTGCGCGTCCGTGGGATAGAAGCGGTACTTGAATGCTCGCTTCACATGCGTGGTCTTCATGGCTTTCGAACTATCGCATCAACCTGTGACAACCTGCGGGTTGTCGGGAAGGGGCTCGGGTCCACAGTGCCGGCGACCGGCCATCCCTGCCCTGCTCCGCAGGCGTGCGGCTCCTTCCGGCGCTGATGCGGGGTTTCTCAAAGGAGTTCCGATGAACGAACCGGTCGCCAGTGAGACGTACGCCGCCCAGATCCGTCGGCTCGCCGAGCTGACCTCCCGGGTCGCCGCCCAGCGCGAGGAGGCGCACACCTGGTACGCGCAGCAGTGCGCCGCGGCCGACCGGGCGGTCGCCGAGGCCACCGCGCAGGTACGCCGCGCCGAGGCGGAGGCGGCCGAGGCGCGGGAACTGGTGGAGCGGGTCGACGCCGAGGCCGCGCACCTGTGGCAGGAGCTGCGGACCCGGCTGGGGGCGAGCGCGCGGCGGCTGGGTGATCCGCCCGGTCCGGCCCGGGACGCGTCCGGTGACCCGGTGCCGCTGCTGCACGGGGTCCGGGAGCTGCTGGACCGCACCCGTCAGCCGGGTGAGCTGCCGGGCTCGCTCAACCCGCTGCTGGTGCTCTGCGGGGTCGGCGGAGCCGTCGTCGCGTACGTCCTGGGGGTGGGGGCACGGGCGGTCGGCACCGGATCCGGCGGTGACCTGGCGGTCGGGATGCCGGTGCTGGGGCTGGTGGTGACGCTGCTCGGGCCGCTGGTGGGGTTGGCGCCGGCCCGGCTGCTGGCCGACCGCCGGCACGCCGTCCTGGGCCCCCGCCCGATCACCGTGGTGCTGACCGCCGGCCTGGTGACGACGGTCCTCCTGCTCGCCCTCGCCCCCCGCTGACCGTCCCTCCCCCACCTAGCGGCACGCCTGCGGTTGATCATGAAGTTGTTGCCGCGCCGCCCCGTGCCGGGTGACAACAACTTCATGATCAACGAGGCCCGGTGCGGGCTGCCGCGAGGTGAAGGTGGTCAGGCGGGGGTGAGGACGGATTCCTTGAGGAGGCGGCGGGCGAGGACGATGCGGTCGGCGTCGTCGTCGAGGCCGGGGAGGTCGCCGACCCGGGTGACCTCGCCGGCGAGGACGGCACGCAGGGCCGGCTCGCAGGTGCCGGGCAGGGTGATGGTGCGGTCGAACAGGCGCAGCGCCAACTTCCCGTCTCCGGTCGGGGTGAGCTGCCAGCGCAGGCCGGCGCGGGGCGCCACCCGGCTGTCGGCGTCCATCGTGGCCAGGGCCGCGGCCTGGGCCAGGGGGCGGATCGGCGCCGGTCGGGCCGCCGGCCAGGCCCGGTCGCGCAGCCGGGCGGCGACCGCGGCGGGGTCGGCCCGCAGCAGCCAGTCGCGCAGCGCCTCGACCGTCTCGGTCAGCTCCGGCTCGATCGCGTCCGGGTCGGCGACGTCGGTGCCGAAGGGCAGCCCGGCGCGCAGCCGGGCGTCCTCGGCGGCCAGCGCGAGCAGCTCCTCGACGAGGGCGTACCGGGTCAGCGCCCGGATGCCGACGGTCAGGTGCAGCGAGCTGGACTCCTGCGCCTGGGCGCTGTGCAGCCAGCCGCGGGGCAGGTAGAGCGCGTCGCCCGGTTCGAGCACCACGTCCAGCGCGGCGACGCCTTCGGCGGTGGCGGCGACCTCGTCGGCCCGTCCGCCCCAGGGCTGCTTCTCGAGCGGGTCGGGCAGCACCGGCGGGTGGATCCGCCAGTGCTTGCGGCCGTCCACCTGGAGCACGAAGACGTCGTGGGTGTCGTAGTGGGTGGCGAAGCCCTGGCTGCCGGCCGGGGTCAGGTACGCGTTGACCTGCAACGGCTGCCGCAGCGCGGCGCCCAGGTGCCGGGCGAAGTCGACCAGCGCCGGCCAGCTCCGGTGCAGGCCCTGGAGCACCAGGGTCGCGCCGGCGGCGTACAGGTCCAGAACCTTCTCGTCGAGGACCTGGTCGTCGATCTCGGCGCCCGCGCCGCCGCCGCCGGTGTAGCACGCCGCCGGCACGAGCTGGCCGTCCTTGGCCACCCGCAGGAACGGGGTACGCAGACCGCGCCGGCTGAGCAGCTCGTCGGCGTCGGCGGGGCTGAGCAGGTCGGCGAAGCCGCGCGGGTTGGGCAGCTCGGCGGCGCGGGAGAGCAGCGGCGCGACGCCCCAGTGGGCGGCGGCGAACTTCGCCGGTTCCACCGAGATGCACCGGGCGAGGGCGTCGGTGGCGGAAGACGGAACCGCCGGGCGGCCGTGGCCGCCCGGCGGGTCGAGGTGCGTCACGACCATCCGTCAGCGGGCGCTGCCGTCGGCGCCGCCGTCGCGCTGGCCCGGGGTCGCGCCACCGTCGGCCGGACCCTCGGCGCCGCCGTCCGCGCCACCGTCCTGCTGGCCCGGGGTCGCGCCGCCGTCGGCCGGACCCTCGGCGCCACGGTCCGCCCCTCGGTCGGCGCCACGCTCCGCGCCACGGTCGGCGCCACCGTCGGCGCCACCGTCCTGCTGGCCCGGGGTCGCGCCACCGTCGGCCGGGCCTTCGGGGCCGCCGCCGCTGGTGGTCTGCATGTCGTCGTCGTTGAGTGGCATCGGTGCTCCCTCGGGTGTGCCGCCCCGTCGTCGGTCGGGGTCCGTCGTGCAGCGGGTGGTACCCCACGCGCGATCTTCTCTAACCCACGGTAGACGTCGGAACCCGGCGACACGGACGGTTCGCCGGGCCCCGAACCTGGGCCATCCGTTGCGGCCAGGCCACGCCTGCGGGCGCGGACCGGTGCGCGGTGTCAGGATGTACCGGGAATTGGCCGGCAGGAGGGTCGCATGGCGCAACCGGAGGTCGAGCCGCTGGAACCGCTGCCCGAGGACTGGCAGCGCGGCCTGGCGGTGGTGGCGCACCCCGACGACCTGGAGTTCGGCGCCGCGGCGGCCGTGGCGCGCTGGACCGGGCAGGGCAAGGAGATCGTCTACTGCCTGGTCAGCAGCGGCGAGGCGGGCATCGACGGGATGCCGCCGGAGCGGACCCGGGAGATCCGCGAGCGGGAACAGCGCGAATCGGCCGCCCTGGTCGGGGTGCCGACCGTGGAGTTCCTCGGCCTCCCCGACGGCCTGCTGGAGTACGGCGTCGCGCTGCGCTGCGAGATCGCCGCGGTGGTCCGGCGGCACCGCCCCGACGTCGTCATCACCAACAACTTCCGGGACACCTGGGACGGGGCGTACGCGCTCAACCAGGCCGACCACATCGCCACCGGCCGCGCGGTGCTGGACGCGGTCCGCGACGCCGGCAACCGGTGGATCTTCTCGGAGCAGTTGGTCGACGGTGTCGAGCCGTGGAACCGGGTACGGCAGGTCTGGGCGGCCGCCTCCCCGCAGTCCCGGCACGGCGTGGACGTCACGGCGACCTTCGAACGGGGCGTGGCGTCGCTGCGGGCGCACGCGGAGTACCTGCGCGGGCTCGGGGACGGCGGCTTCGACCCGGAGGAGTTCCTGGAGGGGATCAGCCGGCCCGCCGGCACCCGTCTCGGGGTCCGCTACGGCGCCGCCTTCGAGGTCTTCCACTTCGACCTCTTCTGAGCGGTCGAGTCGCGCCTCCGGGTCACGGCGCCTTGCAGGCATGGCGGTGGAGCCGACCTGCCGACTTCGGCGAGAGTCCGCGTGGGACCGGTGGGCTTCGGAAGGATCGGCCCAGGGAACGTTCCGCACGCGAGCCGTCCGAGGCGTTGCCATGTCCCAGCCGGCGAGTCATCCACCGGCCCCCTCGCGCACCTGGTACCGGCCGATGGTCGCCCGCCCCACCGACGAGCCGTACCGGCGGGTCACTCCGCTGGAACTGCTCTTCGACCTGTGCTTCGTGGCCGCGGTGCGACAGGCCGCCGACCGGCTGCACCACAACCTGGGCGAGGCCGACATCGGCCATGGGATCGGCCTCTACCCGGCGGTGTTCTTCGCGATCTGGTGGGCCTGGATGAACTTCACCACGTTCGCCTCCGCGTACGACCCCGAGGACGACGTCTACCGCCTCACTACCCTCGTCCAGATCGCCGGGGCGCTGGTGATCGCCGGTGGCGTGCCCCGCGCCTTCGACCACGGCGACTTCTCCGTCAGCACGTACGGGTACGTGATCATGCGCCTGGCGATGGTCGGGCAGTGGTTGCGCGTCGCCCACAGCGATCCCGAGCGGCGCGCCACCGCGCTGCGCTACGCCGTGGGCATCATCGTGCTGCAGGCGGCCTGGATCGCCCGGCTGGCACTGCCCGACGGGTGGCCCTGGCTGTTGCCCGGCTTCCTGGCGGTCGCCGTCGCCGAACTGCTACTGCCGTTCTGGGCCCGCCGCCCCGCCCCGATCATCTGGCACCCGCGCCACATCACCGAGCGGTACGGCCTGTTCACCATCATCGTGCTCGGCGAGTCGGTGCTCGCCGCGAGCCTCGCCGTGCAGACCGCCTTCGACCGGGGAACCAAGGCGAGCCCCCTGCTGTCGACCGCCGGTGCCGGAATCGTGATCGTCTTCGCCGTCTGGTGGCTGTATTTCGACCGCCCGGTCGAACACCTGGCAACGACGCCGCGCGTGGCACTGCTGTGGGGATACGGCCAGTATCTGATCTTCGCGTCGGCGGCCGCGCTCGGCGCGGGCCTGGCCGTCGACGTCGACTACCAGACCGGGGCGGCGCACCTCGGGCGCGTCGCCGCCGGGTATTCCGTGGCCGCCCCGGTCGCCATCTACCTGATCGCCGTCTGGACGCTGCACATCCGCCCGTACGAGCAGCTGAAGATGACCGTGCCTGGGCCACGGCGGCGCTCGTGCTCCTCACCCCGCTCACCCCCGCGCCGTCCGGCCTGACTGCTCTGCTCCTCGCCGCCCTCGTCGCCACCACCGTCATGGTCAGCCGACGCAGGATGGGCGCGGCGACTGGTCACTAGGTCCGCGCCCGCTGTCGTGGCGGCGACCCAGCCTGCCGATGCGTGCCCGATCGCCGGGCACTTCGCCTGGCTTGGTCGTTTCCAGCTGCACGCCGCATGGCCGGATGACACGCTCGGACAGGACAACCTGCCCGAGGAGTTGGAGGAGCATGAGCACTACGGCTGCATCGGTCGGCGCCTGATGGGCTTGGTGGCGATCGTGCTGGCCTCGCTGGGAGCGGCGCTCCTGCTGGATCGGTTCACCGGCGTGCTCGTCCGGCGAGTCGCCCGTGGCCGCTACCAGTGGGCCCTTACGCCGCTGTACCAGGCCTGCCGACGTCCCGCGATCATGGTGCTACTGCTCGGGGCGCTGTACTTCGTGATGCCGTCAGGGCCGGACCCGTGGGTTCGCGCCGTCCGCCACGGGGTCCAACTGCTGCTGATCGGCGGTTCCGCGTGGCTGATCGTGAAGGCCCTGCACGTCGCCGAAAGCATCATCTTCAGCCGGCTGCCGGAGGCGGCGGTCTCAGACCGCCGCATCCGGCGCGCTCGCACCCAGGTCCGGCCGGTACGGCGCCTCACCGCGACCGTCGTCACCATCCTGGCGATCGGCCTGATCATGGTGACCTTCCGGCCGGTACGCCTGTTCGGTCTGTCGGTGTTGGGCTCGGCCGGAGTGGTCGGCGCGGTGATCGGGCTCTCCGCGCGGACCGCCCTGGGCAACGCCTTCGCCGGAATCCAGGTGGCCTTCGCCGACTCACTGCACGTCGGCGACGTCCTGGTGATCGAGGGTGAGTGGGGCCGCGTCGAGGAGTTGAAGCTCACCAACGTCGTCATCCGACTCTGGGACGACCGGGTGCTCATCCTGCCCACGACCTACTTCACCGAACGCCCGTTCCAGAACTGGACCCGGAACGAAAGCCGGGTGGTCGGCCAGATCAAACTTCACGTGGACCACACCGCCGACCTGGATGACCTCCGCACGGAGGCTCGGCGGCTGGTCGAGGCGTCGCCACTGTGGGACCGCGACCGATGGGTGCTGCAGATGGTCGACGCGACCGCACAAAGCGTGGTCATCCAGATCCAGGCTTCCGCCGCCGACGGCCCGAGTGCCTGGGACCTCCGCTGCGACCTCCGCGAGGGCCTGATCCGCTACCTTCGGGATGAACACCCGCAATGGCTCCCCCGCACCCGCAGCGAATACAAGCCCTGAACCTCCGACAGCGGTACGCCGCAACGAACCTCCAAGGGCACGATCACAATGATCCTGGTCGGCACCTCCGGCTGGCAGTACCGGGACTGGCGGGAGCGCTTCTACCCGGCGAAGCTGCCGCAGCGGCTCTGGCTGGAGCACTTCGCCGAACGGTTCGCCACCGTCGAGGTGAACAACGCCTTCTACCGGCTGCCCGAACGGGACACCTTCGTCGCCTCGCGGGCGCGCACCCCCGACGACTTCTGTGTGGCGGTGAAGATGAGCCGCTACCTCACCCACATCAAGCGGCTGCGCGAGCCGGCCGAGCCGGTGGCCCGGTTCCTGGACCGGGCCGGCGGGCTGGGCGACCGGCTCGGACCCGTGCTCGTGCAACTCCCGCCGAACCTGCGCGCCGACCCCGACGCGCTCGACGCGACGCTGCGGCTCTTCCCCGCCGACGTGCGGGTGGCGGTGGAACCCCGGCACCCCTCGTGGTGGAGCGACGACACCCGGCTGGTCCTCGAACGGCGCCGGGCCGCGCTGGTCTGGGCCGACCGGCTCAGCCGGCCGGTGACGCCGCTGTGGCGCACCACCGACTTCGGCTACCTGCGCTTGCACGAGGGGCGCGCCCGCCCGTGGCCGCGCTACGGCCGGGCCGCGCTGGCGTCCTGGGTACGCCGGCTGGGCGACACGTTCAGCGACGCCGAGCCCGCGTACGTCTACTTCAACAACGACCCCGGCGGGGCGGCGATCGTCGACGCGGTGGCCTTCGCCGGACTGGCCCGGCGGGCCGGCCTCCCGGTCAGCCGGACGCCGAGGGCCCGCCCCACCGGAGTGGAGCGGGCCGGGACGGGGCCGGTCAGGGAATCATCCGGCCCAGGTCCTTCGGCATCTGCGACTTGACGTCCTGCCACTCGCCCTGGGTGACGTGCCGGCGCAGGGTGTCCAGCACCACCTGCACCACCCGCTCCGTGCCGCCCTCCACGTCGTACGGGAAGCCCTGGCGGACCTCATAGAGGAAGTCTTCCCGGTTCAGCTTGATCGGCACGTTCTCCGGCTGCCAGCCGTCGAAGTAGATGCCGCGGACCAGCACCGGCAACTGCTGGGCGAACTCCACGCTCTGCTGCACCGGCAGCCGGTCGCGCAGCAGGTGCAGCACCGTGCGCAACGCCGCGTACGACTGGTTGCGCTGTTCCTTCGGCCAGCCGTACGCCTGCTCGATGTCCTTGAGCATCAGGTTTGTCTTGTCCATCGAGGACTCGACCGCGGAAATCAGCTGCTCAGCCATCTATCCACCCCCGTGCGTCGGTTTCCCAGCGTCGGTCGTCGGTGCGGCGCGGCGGCCCGCTAGGCCCCCGCCAGAGCCGGGTCGGGCTGAACCGACCGGGCCGCTCGCCACGCCGGGGCACGTCGGACTTCCCGACCACGTGCAGCACCCGGCCGCGGCGCGCATCCGCTACCACCCGCACCGTCATGGCCCACCTCCTGTCGGCCTCGCGGTCGCGCCGGTCGACGGACCGCACACACCGTCCATGCTGTGCGGCTCCGGGGTGAGTGGGCCTCACCCGCCCCGGGTGAATCAGTCCGCGCCGAGCAGGGCCTGCAACTGCCGGCCGTTGCGCTGGGCGTAGTCGCGGTAGCAGTTGTTCATCAGCACGTGCGTCTGCTCGGCCTCACCGGCCAGCTCGCGCAGCTTCGGCGCCCAGTCCCGCAGCTCCCGCTCGGAGTACTCGTACCCGAACTTCTCGTGGATGTCCTTGCTGGTCCACTTGTCGCTGTGCCCGTGGAAGCGGACCACCGCCAGGTCCGCGGTGGCCGCCAGCACCGGCGGGACGGACGACCGGTGCCCCTGCGGCATGTCGACGCAGACGTACGGCAGCCGGTGCTGACGCAGGAAGCCCAGCGTCTCGTCCCGGTTGGCCCCGTCGAACCAGGACGCGTGCCGGAACTCGAAGACCGGGCGCAGCGGGGCGCACCGCTTCGCCACCTCGAGCAGGTACTGCTTGTTCTCTCGCTTGATGGTGAACCAGGGCGGGAACTGGAACAGCAGCGCGCCGAGCCGGCCCGCCTCGACCAGCGGGTCCAGGGCGGACAGGAACCGGGTCCAGACCTCCTCGTACGTCTGCGGCGGCAGATCGTCCGGGTAGACGTTCTTCTTGTCCGTCTCCGGGCGCAGGTCCTTGTAGAGCGCGCCGACCCGGGTCGGATGCCCGGTCAGCAGGCTGAACGCCTTGACGTTGAAGGTGAACCCGGGCGGGGTGCGGGCCACCCAGAGCTCCGCCGTCCGCTCCGCGGGCGGCGAGTAGTAGGTGGCGTCCACCTCGACCAGCGGGAACTGCCGGGCGTAGTAGGCCAGCCGTTTCTCCGGGGTGTCCGCGGTCGCCGGGTACCAGCCGGAGTCGAGCAGGGTCCGGTCGGTCCACGAGGCGGTGCCCACCTTGATCTCACCCATGGGTGGAGTCCACCGCGCGTCGGACCGACCGGCAACTCGGACGGCGCTCAGGCCGCCCGCCGCTCCCGGGTCTGCTTGCAGGCCACGCAGGAGGTGGCGGACGGGAAGATCTCCAGCCGCTCCACCGGGATCGGCGCGGAGCAACCCTCGCAGAACCCGTAGGTGCCCTCGTCCAGCCGGGTCAGCGCGTGCTCGAACTGGGCGCGGCGGTCCAGAATGGTGCGCAGCAGGGACTGCGCGGTGTCCCGCTCGGCGGTCTTGGTGCCGCTGTCGGCCTGGTCGTCGCCGGCGGTGTCGCCGACCTCCACCAGGCGCAGCACCTGGCTCTGCAGCACCGCCTGCTCGTACTCCGCGGTCAGCTCGTCGTAGCGCGACCGCAGGGACTGCCGGATCTGGTCGATCTCCGCCTGGGAACGGCCGGTGGCTACCGTGTCGTGGACGAGCATCGCTGCCTGCCTTTCGTGGGCCTCACATCGGTCCGGGGCGCTGTGACGCCCCGGACCTGTCCGTCGGTGGCGCGGGTGAACTCACCCGTGCTCTGTGAGCCGGGCGATTACCCGCACCTGGAAAGGATCAAACCGACGATTTTTCGCCCGTCGGCGTACCGACCGTCCGGTTCCGGCGGGCCGGCTGGTCAGCCGGGCTCCCCGGGCTCGACCACCGCCGGGTGGCGTGGGTCGTCGACCCGGACGACCACGTCGGCGAAGGACGCCGGCGCGACCTCGTCGGCGTACCGGGCGAAGGCGGGCAGCGTCCAGCGCAGCTCCGGGTCGGTACGCCGGGCCAGCGCGGCCGGGGAGAGCTCCAGGTGCACGGTGGCGTCGAAGGGCAGCCCGCCGCCGAGCAGCAGCGACCCGCTGACCAGCACCACGCCACCGGCTGGCAGCTCGACGTACCCGGCCCGGCTGGCCCGGTCGGTGACGGCGTCCCAGAGCGACGGGAGCAGCCGACCCGACCCGTCCGCGGCGGCCGGGTCGAGCACCTCCCGGCGCAGCCCGGCCTCGTCGACCCAACCCTCGTAGTAGGCGTCCGGGTTGGTCCGGCCCAGCTCCAGCCGGACCGAGGCGGGGCGGAGGAAGTCGGCGGCGAGCACGTGCAGCACCGGCCGCCCGGCGGCGCGCAGCGGGTCGACCAGGGCCGCGGCCAGCGCGTCGGGACCGGCGGCCGGTGGACCGTCGATCGCCACCCGGAGCCGCCCGGGCACGGCGGTGCCGGCCAGCCGGTCGGCCAGCTCGGCGACGAGTCGTTCGGGCGTGATCGGACGGACGCGCATCCGACCATGGTGCCCGGCCAGGGGCCCGGCCGGCTCAGCCGGTGCGGTCGACGGTGACGCGGGCGTCGTCGGCCAGCCGGTAGCCGACGCCGTAGACGGTGGTGACCAGGGGGACGTCCACGCCGACCTTGCCGCGCAGCCGTCGGACGTGCACGTCCACCGTGCGGACGCCGGCGTGCTCGTAGCCCCAGACCGCGTTGAGCAGTTGCAGCCGGGTGAAGACCCGGCGCGGATGCGCGACCAGGTGCAGCAGCAGGTCGAACTCCAGCCGGGTCAGCGGCAGCGGCTCGCCGTCGCGCAGCACCGAGCGGGAGGCGGCCAGGATGTGCAGGGTCGGGATGGTCGGGGCTAGGGGGCGGGACGGGGACCGGCCGGCCGGCACCGGGTCGGGGCGGCGCTCCACCGGGCCGGTGCCGCTGGAGATGACCGCGTCACCGCGTTCCAGCATCTCCCGGGCGGCCTCGAGCAGCCGGCGCGCGGGTGGGGTCAGGGACTCCTCGCAGGCGAGCGGGATGGACAGGGTCACCGTGAGCACGGGTGTGGCCGTGTTCGCGGGGCGACGCTGGCCGCCGGGAGGACGACCGGGAACCGCGGGTTGGGACGTATGCCATCCGGCGCGCGACGAGGCGGGGCTGACCGACATGGTCCTCCTTGGCTGGTCCGGGTATCTCCCCACGGCCCGGGACGCCGCTTCATCGATGCTTCCCGGCGCCTGTGCGAGGGTCAAGGGGCGGCTACGTTGCATGAATGTGACAATTGACGAACACATCGCAGCCACCCGCTCGCTCTCCGTGCGAGGCCAGATGATTACAGCAGAGTCGTCGGGGCGACCGGTCAAGGGGGGTGCCCGGCCGGTTCACATTGGCCGGTGGCACCGCTGCGCCCCTGCTCACGCGGGGGAACGCGGCCGGAACACGGGGACGCCGGACGCCGGCCGGGGCTCCGACCCGGGCGCCCGGAGCGACGGATGGCTCCTCCCGTCGGTTCAGTGCTCCCGGCCCACCTCGACGCGGGCCTCGTCGGCGAGCCGGTAGCCCACGCCGTGCACCGTGGTCACCAGCGGGGTGTCGGTGCCGAGCTTGGCGCGCAGCCGGCGGACGTGCACGTCCACGGTGCGGGCCACCGCGTGCTCGTAGCCCCAGACGTTGGCGAGCAACTGCCGGCGGGTGAAGACCCGGCGGGGGTGCTCGGCGAGGAAGAGCAGCAGGTCGTACTCGATCCGGGTCAGCGGGACGTCCCGCGGACCGTGGCGGACGATCCGGGGGCCGGCCAGGATCCGTACCGGGTCCGGATCGGCCGGTACGGCCGGCGGATCGGCCGGCAGGTCGGGCTGTGTCGGCGGGGCGACCGGATCGGCGGCGCGCGGCCGGCCGGCGAGGGCGCGGCCCGGCGTCTGGTGGCGGAGCATCCCCTCGCCCGTCTCGGCCAGCTCGCCGAGCAGGTCGACCAGCCGAGCCAGGCCGGGCGTCAGCGCACCGGCGGGGATCTCGAGGGTGATGGTCAGGGTCGGGGCGGGGCGGGGCCGGGACAGCGTGGTCCGGTCGGGACGGTCGGGCCGGTGCGGACGCGAGGAGATGGCGACGACGGACATGGGACCTCCTGAGCTGGCGGTCGCGCCCGCCACGCCGGGTACGGCGCGACGGTCAGCGCGGCGCCCGGCCGGCGGTGACCGGGGGCGCGGCGGACGAGGGGCGGTGCGGCGGGGTGGGGCCGAGGGTGGGCAGCCCGGCGATGCGCCAGGCGGCGAATCCGCCGACCACGTCGGTGGCCCGGTGCAGGCCCAGATCCTGCAGGGCGGCGGCGGCCAGCGAGGAGGTGTAGCCCTCCTGGCAGAGGATCACCATCGGCACGTCGTAGTCGACGGCCTGGGGCAGCCGGGCCGGACAGCGCGGGTCGAACCGCCACTCGAGCACGTTGCGTTCCACGGCGAGGGCACCGGGGACGGTGCCGTGCGCGGCGCGTTGGCCCGCCGGCCGGATGTCGACCAGCAGCGCCCCGGACCGGTACGCGAGGTGCGCCTGCTCGGGGTCGAGCCGGCGCAGCCGGGCGCGGGCGGCGGCGAGGACCTCGTCGATGCCGCGGGAGCCGGGCGGCGGGACCGGACAGCTGTCGGTGCGGGTCTGGGTGTGCGGCATCGTCGCGTCCTTCCAGGCGGATGTCGGGTCTGCGGGTGGCTGCGGTCGCTCGCCTGGCCGGCTCACCACGCCACCCCGGCCTCGGCCACGTCCCCGATCAGGAGCTGCCCGTCGAGGAGCCGGTAGCGGGTCATCCGGCGCAGTGTGGGCCGGTAGACGTGCACGCTGACCGCCGGCTGGTCGCCCCGGTTGGTCACGACGTGCACGTGTCGGGCGCCGAAGCGCCGGCCGGTGCCCGTGGCCAGCCGGTGCGGGCGCAGCCGACCGCCGCTGACCGTCTCTTCGGTGAGGGTGCCGGCGACGACCAGGAAGGCGCCGGAGGAGCCGCCGTGGTCGTGCAGATCCGTGCCCTGCCCGGGCAGCCAGCTCAATGCCCAGACCTCGTGGTCCGGCCCGGCCGCGAGCCGTGCGTACCACCGTTGCGCCCGGTCGAAGCGCAGCGGGACCGGCCAAGCGGGGGGATCCGCGTACCGGGCGGCGACGGCGAGCAGGTCGGCGGGGGGTGCGCTGGTCATGGGTCGTCCTCACGGGTGCGGAGCGGCGCGTGCCCCTCCACGATAGAAGGCAAACCCTATAGGTTTGGTAGGTAATACCGGATGCTGGGACAGCGGCGGCGCCAGGTCAGCGGATCATCGGCGGGTCCACCCGGTAGCCCGGCACGGACGGCCAGCGTACCGTCAGCACCACCGACTCCCGCTCCGCGTACCAGGAATGGTCGACACCCCGGCCCCACACCACGTAGTCGCCGGGCTTGCCGAGCACCACCGTGCGGTCCGGCAGCTCCACCCGGAACCGACCGCTGATCAGCACCAGCAGCGCGGTGCGGCGCTCTCCGGTCGCCCACCGGGACCGGGCCTCCCCCGCCGGGTGCACACCCCACTTCACCTCGACCTCCGTGCTGTGCCGGACGTCCCCCGGCGGCTTGAAGTGGCCGAGCAGCCAGCCGGCGTCGGTCGCCCCGTCCAGGTCCGCGTTGCCGACGTACACCGAATCGTCCATCCACCCCTCCCGCGCGCCGGGCTGGCAAGCTACCAGGCGCCGCCGGTCGGGGTCCCACCAACCTGGACGGATGACCGACGATCTCGACGCGCAGACGCTCGCCTCCGCGCACCGGATGTTCGACCTGGCGCGCGGCGGGGCGACCGAGGAACTGGCCGAGTACGTCGACGCCGGCCTGCCGGTCGACATGACCAACGACAAGGGCGACACGCTGCTGGCCCGGGGCGCCCACCACGCCCGGACCAACGACCGCGGCCAGACCGCGCTCGCCGCGGCCGTCTTCCGGAAGAACACCGAGGCGGTACGGGCGCTGCTCGACGCCGGCGCCGAGCCGGACCACGGCAGCCCCTCGGCGGTGGAGACGGCCCGCTTCTTCGAGCTGCCGGAAATGCTGGCCGCGCTCGGCCGGAGCTGACCACGCGCCGGACGCGCCGTCCGTCGGGGCGGTATACAGGGTCGGTGGAGGATCCTGTACCCGAGCAGATGCGCACTGCGGCCGGCGACCTGCTGGCGGCGCTCAACGAGGCGGGCCGGCAGCGCGCCGGTCACGCCTTCGACGACGAGGCGGCCCGCCGGTGGCTGGAGTACCGGCCCCGGCCCCGACCCGGCGTGCCCCTCGCCGACCTTGACGTCGCGGCCCGCAAGGCGGCGCACCGGCTGCTGGCCACCGCGCTGAGCCCGCCGGCGTACGCGCAGGCGATGGCGATCATCGCCCTTGAGGAGGTGCTCGACCGGGCGGAGGGCTGGCGGCGCGGCCGGCACAGCGGCGACTACTGGGTGGCCCTCTTCGGCGACCCGGCCGCCGACGACCGGTGGGGCTGGCGGATCGAGGGACACCACCTCTCGGTGAGCATGACGGTGGTCGCCGACCAGGTCTCCCCCGCCCCGCTCTTCTTCGGCGCCAACCCGGCCACGGTCCGGCACGCCGGCCGGCCGGTCTCCCGGCCGCTGGGACCCGAGGAGGACCTGGCCCGGGAGCTGCTGGACGCGCTCGGGCCGGCGGGCCGGGCCGCGGCGATCGTCGCCGACGAGGCGCCCACCGACATCATCAGCGCCACCCGGCCCAGCGCCCCCGGCCGGCTCGACCCGCTCGGGGTGCCCCGGAACCGGCTCACGCCGACCGGCCGGGCGCTGCTCGGCCAGCTCGTCGCCCTCTACGTCGACCGCCTCCCGCCGGAACTGGCCGCCCGGGAGGCCGGCCGGCTCGACGGCGGGGAGCTGCACTTCGCGTGGGCCGGCCCGACCCGGCCGGGGCAGCGGCACTACTACCGCGTCCAGGGCGACGACCTGCTGATCGAGTACGACAACACCACCGACGACGGCAACCACGCGCACACCGTCCTGCGCCGCCCGGCCAGCGACTTCGGCGCCGACGTCCTCGCCGCCCACCACGCCGCCGCCCACTGACCCACTCGTTCCGGGCGGCCGGCCCGCCCGGTGATCATGAAGTTGTGGTCGCGACACGCCGGTGCCGGGGACAACAGCTTCATGATCACCGCGAGTCGCGCGGGCGGGGGCCGTCAGGGGTGGCGGGCGTCGATGAGGAAGCGCTGGGCGTGGGCGACGAAGGGGCCCTCGGCGCGGATGCGGTCGTGCAGGCGGCGCAGCTCGTCGCGGTAGCGGTCGACCGTGAAGCCGGGCACGGTCCAGATCACCTTGCGCAGGAAGTACACCACGGCGGCGATGTCGTGGAAGACCGTCCGCAGGGTGGCCGTACGCAGGTCGACGACCTCCAGCCCGGCGGCCCGGGCGGCGGCGACCGCCTGCTCGGGGTGCCGGCTGGCCGGCCGCGGCAGCGGGCCGAGGATCGCCTCGCTCAGCTCGCGGACCGTGCCCGCGCCGATCTGCTGGGACAGGTAACTCCCACCGGGGCGGAGCACCCGGGCGATCTCGTCCCACCAGGTGTCCACCGGGTGTCGGCTGGTCACCAGGTCGAACGAGCCGTCCCGGAACGGCAGCGGGGGCGTCTCGGCCACCCGGACCACGGTGGCGCCGACCCGGCGCAGCGTACGGCGGGCCACCTCGACGTTCGGCGGCCAGGCCTCGGTGGCGACCAGCAGCGGCGGCGGCGTGGGCGTCTCGGCGAGCACCTCTCCCCCGCCCGTGTCGATGTCCAGGGCGGCGGCGACGGTGGCCATCCGGGCGCCCACCAGCCGGGCGTAGCCCCACGGCGGGCGTTCCTCGGTGGCCCGCCCGGCCAGCCAGGAGAAGTCCCAGCCGTCGACCGGCACGCCGGCCCCCTCGGCGATCAGCTCTTCGAAGTCACGGTCCGCGCCCACCCGGCGAGCCTGCCGCCGGCGGCCGGGCACCGGCAAGGAATTTTCGAGCCGCGCGGCGCGGCGGGGCGTCACGCCGGCGGGCGGACGATCTCGACGGTGGAGCCGGTGACCGGGCTCAGCGCCTCGAAGCCGCTCGGCTCGACGCGGCCCCGGTCGAACTGGCGCATCAACCGGGCGCCCAGCCGGACCCCCACCGCCCCGACGACCAGGGCGACCAGCTCCGTGGCGAGCAGCACGCCGGTGGCGCCGCGCTCCGGCGACTGGGCCCGGATCAGGCAGGCGAGCAGGAACAGCCCCGCCATCGCGGCGTTGACCAGGTTGAAGGTGATCGCGGTACGGCGGGTCCGGTCGGCCCGGACGTCCCACAGGTCGACCATCCCGGCGACGGTGGTGAGGGCGGCCGCGACCAGCGCGGCGACCGCGCTCCAGTAGCCCACCTCGCCGAGGAAGGCGGGGCCGCCGGCGACGTCGGCCAGGTCGAACACCGCGGCGCTGACGAAGAGTCCGAACGGGAACGTCAGCAGCATCGGTTGGATGGGGTGCCCCTGCACCCGCAGTCGGCTCTCCATCGGTTCCTCCCCAGGATCGGTGCGGTGCGCCAGTCCAGAGTGCTACCCGACCGCCAACCGGGGGGAAACGAACGCCGTTCAGCTCTCCCGGGGACGGGAGACGGTGATCACCAACCGCTCGGCCACCTCGCGCAGCGGAATGTCCAACGAGGCGGCGGCGCTGCGGAGCACGTCCAGCGCCTCCGGGGCCGGGCAGCCGCGCTGGGTCATGATCACCCCGATGGCCTGCCCGACGACCCCCTCCTCCAGCAGGGTGGCGTCCAGCTGACCGGCCGTCGCCGCCTGCCGGGCCCGGTCCCGGACCGCGGCCAGCAGCAGCCCGGCGTGCTCGGCGAGGAGCATCGCGGTGAGCTGGTGCCGGGTGGTCAGCCCGGGCCTCGCCTCGGCGTACAGGTTGATCGCGCCGATCACCTGCTCGTCGACGTCGACCGGCGCGGAGATCACTCCGCATACGCCCAGGTTGCGGGCCCGGGTGGTCCAGGCCGGCCAGCGCGACTCCCGGGTGAGGTCCTCCGCGATGATCATCTCGCGGCGGCGGATGGCGCTCATCGCCGGCGAGTCGGGGGCGTGCCGCAGGTCGTCCAGCTCGGCCAGCCGGGGGTCGGAGGCGGCCACGCCGGCCGGCTCGCCGGCCCGCAGCGCGGTGAAGCCGCAGCAGGCCACCCCCGGTACGGCGTCCCGGGCGATCCGGACCAGCTGCTCCAGCGCCTCGTCGAAGTCGGTGACCGCGATCAGGCCGGCGGTGAGCTCCCGCAGCAGTGCCGCGGTCTCCAGCACGCCCAGCGTGTCGATGGTCGACTCCCGCGTGTCCAGGTTCACCGGCTCGCGGTCCCCGCCCCCGGCGCGTACGACCACGCGGTGTCCCCGTCCGGTGCCATTGCCTGTGTCATCCCCGCTGCCTCTCCCTGACTTGAAAGCCTCGGGCTACTACCCTCCCAAATCAGGATCGAAACCGTGCAAAGGGGTCCCTTCCACGCGACCAGTGCGCCGGAAGGGACCCCTGTGACGGTCAGCGGGAACCGGAGATGAGCCGTCGCCCGACGGAGGCGATCAACCGGTCCAGCTCCGAGCCGAACGGGTTGTCGTGCACCAGGTACGTCCAGGTGGCGGTGGGCCGGACCAGCTTCGAGGCGTCCGGCTCCCAGCCCTCGTCGAACTCGGTCTCTTCGAAGGTGGCGATGGTCCGCGTCTCGATCTCGGGGATCAGCGCGTTGAACGCGGGCACGGCGCTGCGGTGGAACTCGTCGAGCGGGTCCAGCCGGCCCAGCGCCCGCAGGTGCACGCCCTCCCGGACCTCGGAGAGCTCGGCCAGGTGGTCGGCCCAGAGCCGGTCCAGGTGGTAAAGGGCGATCGACCGGGCCGCGTCGGCGAGCAGGTCCTCGTCCATCTCGCCGGCCTTCTCCGGCACCCGCTCCAGCAGCATCAGCGCGGCGATGTCGCTGGTGAGCAGCCGCTCGCGCCGCTCGGCGAGGGCCTTACGCTGCTGCTCGATCACCACGCTGTAGCGCCAGGTGTTGCGGTGGATCTCGTGGTTGACCCCCTCGGCGACCCGCTGGGCATGCTCCACCGCGTAGTCCACCTGCGGGTCGGTGACCAGGCCGTCGGCGTTCATCCGCGGCGAGGCCGGGATGGCGTCGCCGGCGTGCCGGACCACCAGGTCGTCCTCCAGGCTGACGAAGAAGACCGAGGCGCCCGGGTCGCCCTGCCGGCCGGCCCGACCGCGCAGCTGGTCGTCGACCCGGCGGCTGTCGTGCCGGCCGCTGCCGATCACGTACAGGCCGCCCAGCTCGGCCACCCGCTCCTGGTCGGTCTGGTCGCTTCCGCCGAGCCGGATGTCGACGCCCCGGCCGGCCATCTGGGTGGAGACGGTCACCGCGCCGTACGCGCCGGCCTCGGCGATGATCGCCGCCTCCTCGTCGTCGTTCTTGGCGTTGAGCACCACGCAGGGCACCCCCGCGGCGTGCAGCCCGGCGGCCAGCCCCTCGGACTCCTTCACGTCCAGGGTGCCGACCAGCACCGGCCGGCCCTGCTCGTGGCAGCGCTTGATCTCGTCGATCAGCGCCTCCTCCTTCTCGGCCCGGGTGGCGTAGAACCGGTCCGGCTCGTCCTCGCGGACGCACGGCGTGTTCGGCGGGATCACCGCCACCTCGAGGCCGAAGAACTCCCGTAGCTGGTCGCCGACGAGCACCGCGGTCGCGGTCATCCCGCAGACCGTCGGGTAGAGCGCGATGTACGCCTGCACGGCGATGGTGCCCAGCACCTCACCCTCGGCGGTCGCGTCCAGACCCTCCTTCGCCTCCACCGCGGCCTGGAGCCCGTCCGGCCAGCGGCGGCGCTGGGCGACCCGGCCGCGCATCTCGTCGATCAGCTCGACCGAGCCGTCCCGGACGATGTAGTCGACGTCGCGGTGCAGCAGGGCGTGCGCGTGCAGCGCCACATTCACCGCGGAGAGCTGCCCGACGTGCTCCTCGTCGTACAGGTCGATGCCGCCGAGCTTGGCCTCGACGGTGGCCAGGCCGACCGCGGTGAAGGCGACGCTGCGGCCGTCCTCGGCGACGGTGTAGTGCTTGCCCCTGCGCAGCCCGCGCACCAGCGCGGCGGCGGCGTGCACCGGGTCCTGCTCGCCGGGGACCGCGCCGGCGAGGACCATCGGCACCCGGGCCTCGTCGATCAGGATCGAGTCGGCCTCGTCGACGATGGCGGTCCGCAGCGGCTGCTGGACCCGGTCGGCGATGTCGGTGACGAGCTGGTCGCGCAGGTAGTCGAAGCCGGCCTCGCTGACCGAGACGTAGGTGACGTCGCAGGCGTACGCGGCGCGCCGCTCCTCGGGGGTGGAGGCCTCGTTGACCCAGCCGACGGTGAGCCCGAGCAGGGCGTAGACCGGGCTCATCCACTCGGCGTCGCGGCGGGCCAGGTAGTCGTTGACGGTGAGCACGTGGACCGGGCCGTTGCCCATCCGCACGTGCCCGTACGCGGCGATGGTGGCGGTGAGCGTCTTGCCCTCACCGGTGGCCATCTCGGCGACCTTGCCGGAGAGCAGCGCCATCGCGCCGAGCAGCTGCACGTCGTACGGCCGCTGGTCGAGGCCGCGGCGGGCGGCCTCCCGGCCGATCGCGCAGATCTCCTCGTACCCGGTGGCGGCGCCGGCGGCCTCGGTCAGCTCGGCGTCGTCGAGCCCCTGCAGCTCCTCCTCGCGCGCCTCGACGGCCGGCAGCAGCTTCTCCAGCGGGGCCAGCTCGACCGTCGTACCCGGCCGCTGGAGAAACCGCCGGAACCTGGTCTTCAACGACACACCCATGAGCGGCAACGGTACGCGAACCGAACCCGATTGTGCGGCCCGGCGCTCCCCCGGTCGTGCCGGTGTCCGGATTCGGGGCCATCCGCCCAGCTCAGGGCCTTTGCCGGGGTCAGCTGACGAGCTGCTTGTTCCCGCGGGACGGCTATGCGTAGGCCCACCCGGTGACGGCGGATCGGCCGGGGCGCTCGCACCGGCCGATCCGGTCGGCTCAGGGTGTCAGCACCACCTGGAGCTCGGAGCGGCGGCGCTCGGCCAGGTCGGTCAGCAACGCCGGCGCCTCCTCGAACGGCACCACCGCCGAGACGAGGTGCTTGCGGATCAGGTCGCCGTACTGCCGGAGCAGCTCGATGGTCTCCGCGGAGAGCCGCTCCCGGTCCCAGGTGGGGGTGAGCCCGCGCGGCACCCGCCCGATCTGCGCGCAGCGCAGCGACAGGCCGTTGTGATGGAACTCCTCGCCGAGCCGGACCTCGTCCGCACCCGCCTGGTAGAAGGCCAGGTCGATGATCGTGCCCTGGGGGCGCAGCAGACGCAGCGCGAGGTGCAGCGCCCAGGCCTGGCCCCGGCACTGGAACACCACGTCGGCGCCGCGGTCGCCGGCGGAGTGGTTCCACCGGGTCTTGAGCACCACCGCCGGGTCGTCGGCCTCCGGGTCGAGGGTCTCCAGGCCGAGCGCCTCGGCCACCTCGCGCCGCTGCGGCGTCGGGTCCAGCACCACCACCGAGGCGGCGCCGTGCCGCCGGGCGAGCAGCGCGGTGAGCAGGGCGACGACGCCGCTGCCGACGACCGCGACCCGGCGGCCGCGGACGCCGTCGCCGAGCGAGCGCACGTCGGTGCCGCAGAGGTCGGCGGCGGCGTGCAGCAGGCCGTTGGCGCAGATCGGGCCCATGTGCGCGACGTAGATGCCGAGCAGCGGGTCCAGGTCCTCCGGCAGCGGCACGAAGCGTTCGGCGACCGGGTCGGCGACGTACCCGGTGCGGTGCCCGTAGGTCATGGCGCCCACGGTCCCGACCCCGATCGCCGGGGTGCGGCTCTCCACCACCCGGCCCACCTGCATGTAACCGAGCCGGTTTACCGGGTACGGCGTGCTCGCCTCCCCGGGCTGGAACAGGCCGAGGTCGGCGTTCCAGGTGACGTTGAGGTAGGGGTTGGTGCCCTTGACGTAGCTCAGTTCGGTGCCGGCGGAGACGCCGCTGTGGAGCGTCTCCACCCGGAACGTGCCGTCCCGCAGCTCGGCGGCGTCCTGCTCGACCAGTTCCACCCGCCCGGGGGCGCTGACCACCACGACCTTGTCACGCATCGACGGTCACCCCCGCCGGCGTGGCGTCCGCCACCGCCGTCCGGGGCCGGGCGGCCGGCCCGGTGGGCAGCGACACGCTCCGCCCCGTCCGGGCGGACTCGGCCACCGCGAGGGCCAGCCGCTGGGTACGCAGCGCCTCCGCGTACGGGACGCGGACGTCGTCGCCGACCCCCCGCACGGCGTCGACGAAGGCCCGGTCGACGGCCGCCCGGGCGCCGTCCGGGTCGGCGGGCAGGTGCCGCTCGCCGTCCCCGTCGCAGACGGTCAGGCCGTCCTCGGCCAGCGACAGCGCCAGCCCGTCGGCGAGGATCTCCACGCCGGCCCGGTGCTTCCAGCCCAGCACGCACGCCGCGGCGAGCGTGCCGACGGCGCCGCCCTCGAACCGCAGCGTCGCCGCGGTGACCGAGTCGATGTCGGCGCCGTCTACCGGCGGCGGGGCTCCGTCGCCGTACGCGGTCACCTCGGTGGCCTCGCCGACCAGCGCGCGGATCAGGTCGAGCACGTGCGCGGCCTGCTCCACCACCGGGCCGCCGGAGCGGTCCCGCCGGGCCCACCAGGCCACCGGCGGCACCTTGTCCAGCCAGGAGCCGTTGACCATCCGCACCGGGCGGTCGGCGAGCAGCTCCCGGGCCTGCTCGACCACGTGCAGGTAACGCCAGTGGTGGCCGACCGCGGTCAGCAGCTGCCGCCGCTCGACCAGGGCGGCGATCCGCTCCGCGGTCTCCAGGTCCACCGCGACCGGCTTCTCCACGAACATCGGCACGCCGGCGGCGATCACCGCCTCCTCGACCGGCCCGTGCGCGAACGGCGGCACGCAGACGTACACGGCGTCCGGGCCGGCGGCGAGCAGCTCGTCCACGTCGGCGAAGGCCCGGGCACCGTGCGTCCCGGCCAGCGCCTCCGCCGCGTCCCGGGCCACGTCGGTCACCCCGAGCAGTTCCACGTCCTCGAAGCCGGTCAAGACGCGGGCGTGGCGTTGCGCCACCCCGCCGGCCCCTACCAGTCCCACCCGGCACACGCGCATCCCACAGACCCTCTCGCCACGGTTTCCCGACTACCCGGACAGCTCTCCCCCTGCCGGCACCCCACCAAACCCGGCGGGCGGCGCAATCAGACGTTCACCCGCCGGGAACCGGCCGGTGTCCGGGACGTGATCAGGCTGGTAGGCATGATCCGGTTAGCGCGGGGTCGGTACTGGGAAATCCAGTTCCCGCGTTTCCGCCACGACCTGGGGGTGCCTGTGCGGGATACAGAACAGATCGTCTCACCGGTAGTGGAGGCCTGGGCCACCTATCGAACGACGTCGGCCGGCGACTGGCCGGCCCGACGCCTGCTGCGGGCCAAGGGTTGCAGCCGGGTCAGCGTGGTGCTGCCGGCCCGCAACGAGGAGGCCACGGTGGGCGCGATCGTGTCGACGATCCGCGAACACCTGATGGACCGGCTTCCCCTGGTCGACGAGCTGATCGTGGTCGACTCCCGGTCGACCGACCGGACCGCCCAGGTGGCCCGGGCCGCCGGGGCCGAGGTGGTCAGCCAGGACGCGATGACCCGGGGGCTGCCCCAGCTGACCGGCAAGGGCGACGCGCTCTGGGCCGGGCTGGCCGCCGCCGAGGGCGACGTGGTCGCCTTCGTCGACGCCGACCTGCGCGAGTTCCGGCCGCACTTCGTCACGGGCCTGATCGGCCCGCTGCTGACCGACCCGTCGGTCGACTTCGTCAAGGGCTTCTACCACCGCCCGCTGGTCGGCGCGACCGGCGTGGAGGCCGACGGCGGCGGCCGGGTGACCGAGCTGATGGCCCGGCCGCTGCTCAACCTCTTCTGGCCGGAGCTGGCCGGCTTCGTGCAGCCCCTCGCCGGCGAGTACGCGGGCCGCCGGGAGGTGCTGGAGCAGGTGCCGTTCGTCTCCGGCTACGGCGTGGAGACGGCGATGCTGATCGACCTGCTGGAGCTGGTCGGCCTGGACGCATTGGCGCAGGTGGACCTGGGTGAGCGCAAGCACCGCCACCAGGACACCGCGGCGTTGGGCCGGATGTCTGCCCAGATCATGCTGACCGCCTGGTCGCGCCTGCAGCGCCGGGGCTGGGCCGGCCCGGGCACCACCCCCGCCGCCCTGCTCACCCAGTTTCGGCGCGGCGGTTCCGAGGCGCTGCCCAATCTGGACCGCGAGATCGTGGTGAGCGACGTCTCGATCGAGGAGCGTCCGCCGCTGGCGCAGCTGCGGCACCGGGTGCCGCGGCGGCGGGTGGCGGCGTGAGGCCACCGGGCGACGGTGGCGACGGCCGGTCCCGGCGACCGGCGCGCAGCGGTGACGGCCGGCCCGTGGGGCCGGTCGCTGGCACGCGGAGGGCCGACGGGGGCGCCGCCGACGGAAGGAACCCGACACGATGAGTCTCACCGTGCTGATGAACGCCGGTCCCTGGTTGTCCGTGCCGCCCCCCGGCTACGGCGGGATCGAGAACGTGGTGGCGACCCTGGTGCCCGAGCTGCGCCGGCTCGGCGTCCGGGTGGTGCTGGCCTCGGTGGAGACCAGCACCCTGCCGGTCGACGAGAAGATCTCGGTCTTCCCGGACGGCCAGTTCCACGCCCTGCAGCGGCCGTACAACCAGGTCTGCGGGGTCTCCCAGGCGCACCTCGGCGGGGTGGTGCGCGCGCTGCACGCCCGCGACGACATCGACCTGGTGCACGACCACGTGGAGGCGGTCGGGCTGGCCACCATGGCCGCGATGGGCCCGGACGCCCCGCCGGCGCTGCACACCCTGCACTGGGACCTGGCGAAGCACCCGGAGCTGTACGGCAACCTGGACGGCGGTGACCGGGTCCGGGTCAACGGCGTCTCCGCCTCGCAGCTGGCCCGCGCCCCGCAGGCGCTGCGCGACCATTCGGTGGGGCACGTGCACCTGTCCACCCCGCTCGCCGTCGACGCGGACCGGCGGCCCCCGGTGGACCAGGGCGACCACGTGATCATCCTGGGTCGGATCAACCCGGGCAAGGGCCAGGACCTGGGCGCCCGGCTGGCCCGGCAGGTGGGCTTCCCGCTGGTCCTGGCCGGCCCGGTCGGGCCGTACCACCGGCCGGAGGACCTGGCCGCGGCGGGCGACGAGGCCCGGCAGAACCCGGACGTGCGGTTCTTCTACGACCACGTCGCCCCGCACGTCGACGGCGACCTCGTCCGCTGGGTCGGCACGGTCGCCGGCCAGGAGCGCGACGACCTGCTCGCGAGCGCCCGGGCCGCGCTCTTCCCGCTGCGCTGGGAGGAGCCCGGCGGCACCGCCGTGGTCGAGTCCCTCGCCCTGGGTACGCCGGTGGTCTCCACCGCCCGCGGCTGCCTGCCCGAGCTGATCGAGCACGGGCGCACCGGACTGCTCACCACCGACGAGGAGGAGCTGGGCGACCTGGTGCTGGCCGCCGGCCTGCTGGATCCGGCCGAGTGCCGCCGGGAGGCCGCCGCCCGGTTCACCCCGGCGATGATGGCCGAGCAGTACGTCGGGCTGTACGAGCGGGTCCGCCAGCTCGCCGCCCGCCCCCTGCTGCCGGAGCGTCCGTACCGGCCCGGCCGCACCGACGGGTGGTGGCCGGGCCGGCGTTTGTCGCCGGCCGGAACGGGAAAGCCCGCCGTCCGTTCCAGGTGAGGAAACGTCGTGACGAACTCGATGGCCCACTCCCGGGGCCGACGCAACCCGGCCGACGGCCGCGCCCCGGTACGCCGGGCCGCGGCCGCGGCCGGCGTGGTCTTCCTGATCGTCGGAGTGCTCGGCTTCATACCGGGGATCACCAGCAACTTCGGCGACCTGGGCTTCGCCGGACACGAGTCGGACGCGAAGCTGCTCGGCCTGTTCCAGGTCTCGGTGCTGCACAACATCGTGCACCTGCTGTTCGGCATCGCCGGCCTGGCGCTGTCCCGGACCGTCTCCGCTGCCCGGGCATACCTGCTCGGCGGCGGCGCCATCTATCTGGTGCTCTGGCTGTACGGCCTGGTGGTCGACCAATCCAGCGGCGCGAACTTCGTCCCGCTCAACGGGGCCAACAACTGGCTGCACATCTTCCTCGGGATCGGCATGATCGCCCTCGGCCTGCTCACCACGCGTGGTGGGAAACGCCGCTGAGCGGGGCCCCGGTGGGCGGCTGGTCCGGTTTGACCGGACTGGGCGACGGGTAGTTCCCAGGTCCGCGACGAAACGGAATCGAGGAACGATGCCGAGCCGGATCAGCTGCGAGGTCTGCGACGAGTCGCCGGTCACCCTCGTCCGGCTTGCGGGCGCGCTCGACCTGGCGACCATGCGCGCGGTGCACACGGTGCTGGACCGCTGCCTCACCGCCCAGCCGGACGCCCTGGTGGTCGACCTGTCCGAGGTCGACGTCGCCGACCGGCTGGCGCTCTCCGTCTTCGCCGCGGCCGCCCGCCGGGCCGCCGACTGGCCCGCCGTACCGATCGTGCTCTGCGCACCGCCGCCGGACGCGGCGGTCTGGCTCGCCGAGACGACCGCCTGCCGGGTGGTGCCGGTCCGGCCGGACTGCGCGGAGGCCACCGCGCTGGCGGGCGCGTGGGCGGCGCCGCGGCTGCGGGCCCGCCTGGAGCCCGTCGCCGGCGCCTGCCGACGGGCCCGGGAGCTGGTCACCGACGCCTGCGGGCGGTGGAACATCCCCGAGCTGATCGGCCCGGCATCGCTGGTGCTGACCGAGCTGGTGGGCAACGTGGTCCGACACGCCGGCACGCCGATGCAGGTGACGCTGACCCTGCGGCGGCCGTACCTCCGCCTGGCCGTGACGGACGGCAGCCGGGCTGCGGCGCGGGCCACGACCGGTCAGGACCCGCGGGCGGAGGGGGGCCGCGGGCTGCTGCTGGTCCGCGAGCTGACCCAGCGCTGGGGCAGCGCGCCGGCCGGTGACGGCAAGGTCGTCTGGGCGATGCTACCGGCGAACTGACCTAATTTTCCGCTCTCGCCTGGTTTTATGGCAGAAGGCCGGGTACGTGCCCGTCCTTACTGTCGTCACGACGGGGTGAGAGATATGCCCAAACGGGTAGTCACGGAGCTGGCCCGAGACCGGGGGCCCGCGATCCTCGCGCCCGCCCGGTTCGGCGGCTATCCCGGCCCGGTCCGGACCGCGATCAAGGGCAACACGCTGCTCAAGGTCCTGGGTACGACCGACGCCAAGCTGATCGGCCTGCTGTACCTGGTGACGTCGTTCCTCTTCTTCCTGATCGGCGGGGTGCTGGCGCTGCTGCTGCGGGCCGAGCTGGCCCGACCGGGCATGCAGTTCCTCTCCCCCGAGCAGTACAACCAGGCGTTCACCATGCACGGCACGATCATGCTGCTGTTCTTCGCCACCCCGCTGGTGTTCGCCTTCGGCAACTACATCGTCCCGCTCCAGATCGGCGCCCCGGACGTCTCGTTCCCCCGGCTGAACGCCTTGGCGTACTGGCTGTATCTGTTCGGCGGGTCGATACTCATGGCCAGCTTCTTCACCCCGGCTGGCGCGGCGGACTTCGGCTGGTTCGCGTACACGCCCCTGAGCACCGCCCAGCACAGCCCGGGGGTCGGCGGAAACATGTGGGTGGTCGGGCTGGCCCTCTCCGGGCTGGGCACGATCCTCGGCGCAGTCAACATGATCACCACCATCGTCACCCTGCGCGCCCCCGGGATGACCATGTTCCGGATGCCGATCTTCACCTGGAACCTGCTGCTGACCAGCGTCCTGGTGATCTTCGTCTTCCCGCTGCTGGCCGCCGCGCTCTTCGCCCTCGCCTCGGACCGGATCCTGCACTCACACGTCTTCGACCCGACCACCGGCGGGCCGATGCTCTGGCAGCACATGTTCTGGTTCTTCGGCCATCCCGAGGTGTACATCGTGGCGCTGCCGTTCTTCGGCATCATCTCCGAGATCATCCCGGTGTTCGCCCGCAAGCCGATCTTCGGCTACACCGGTATCGTGCTCGCCACCATCGCGATCACCGTGCTGTCGATGACCGTCTGGGCGCACCACATGTTCGGCACCGGCCAGGTGCTGCTGCCGTTCTTCAGCATCCTGAGCTACCTCATCGCGGTGCCGACCGGGGTGAAGTTCTTCAACTGGATCGGCACCATGTGGAAGGGGCAGCTCACCTTCGAAACGCCGATGCTCTTCGCCATCGGCTTCCTGACCACCTTCCTGCTCGGCGGCCTGACCGGAGTGCTGCTGGCCAGCCCGCCGGCGGACTTCCACACCACCGACACCTATTTCGTCGTGGCGCACTTCCACTACGTGCTCTTCGGCACGATCGTCTTCGCCGCGTTCGGCGGGGCCTATTTCTGGTTCCCCAAGATGACCGGGCGGCTGCTCGACGAACGCCTGGGCAAGGCGCACTTCTGGACGATGTTCGTCGGCTTCCACATGACCTTCCTGGTCCAGCACTGGCTGGGCAACGAGGGCATGCCCCGTCGGTACGCCGACTACCTGCCCACCGACGGGTTCGACACGCTCAACGCGATCTCCAGCATCGGGGCGTTCATCCTGGGGGCGTCCACGCTGTTCTTCATCTACAACGTCTGGAAGTCCTGGCGGTACGGCACGATGGTCTCCGTCGACGACCCCTGGGGCTTCGGCAACTCCCTGGAGTGGGCCACCACCTGCCCGCCCCCGCTGCGCAACTTCGACCGGATGCCCCGGATCCGCTCCGAGCGCCCCGCCTTCGACGCCAAGTACGGCAAACTCGTCGCCGACCTCGGCCGGGACCTGCCGCAGCGCACCACCAAGCCGCCGCAGCACTTCGCCGAGGAGCTGCATCTCGAGCCGCGCGTGCCCGAGTCGCCGGCCGCCGAGGGGGCGCACGGCGCCCGCGAGGCCGTCGAGCACCATCCCGCGCCGCAGTCCGGGGCGCGGCCGGTGGTGGTGCCGGAGCCGGAGCAGATCCGCCGGCCGAGCTTCGAGGAGACCGACGTGCTCGAGGAGGTCGAGCCGGGCGCGGAGCGCCGACCGCCGGAGAGCGAGCGGTGGCGCCACCCGCGCGGGCACGAGGACAACCCCGAGCGCTGAGCGTCACGAAACGAAGGGGGCCGGCGCCACGAGCGCCGGCCCCCTTCCTCGTCCCGTACCGGCCAGGTTCAGTCGCAGGCGGCCGGCAGGCCGGCGGCGGCGAGCGAACGGCGTACCGCGGGCTGCACCCGGGTCAACCGCAGCGGCACCCCGGTCCGGGCTGCCGCATCCCGGCCGGCCATCAGCGCGGCGATGCCACCCGCGTCGACGCCGCCCGCGCCGACCAGGTCCACCACCACCTCGCGGGGCTGCCCGGTCACCGCCTCCAACATCGCCCGGCGCAACTGGTCCGCGCCGTCCCGGCCGACGTCGCCGCCGACCTCGACGACCACCCGGTCGCCGTTCTGCCGCACCGAGATCCTCGTCTTCGCCGGCTCCGCCGACTCGGCGGCCCCGTTCTGCCACGGTGGCGGGGCGTCGGCGAGCATCGCCTGGCGCAGCCAGGTCAGCGCCCGGGACAGCAGCCGGGAGACGTGCATCTGGGAGATGCCGAACCGGGCCGCGATCTCCGCCTGCGTCTGGTTGCCGTAGAAGCGCATGGCGAGGATCCGCCGCTCCCGCCAGGGCAGCGCGTGCAGCAGCCCGCTGACGGTCACCCGGTCGTCCACGGACTCCAGCGCGTTGTCCGACTCGCCGACCAGGTCGCCGAACTCGGCGGAACTCTCCCCGCCGACCGGGGCGTTGAGCGAGGCCGGGCTGTAGCCGGCCGCCGACTCCAGCGCGGCGAGGATCTCCTCCTCCGGCGTCTCCAGCCGTTGGGCCAGCTCGGCGACCGTGGGCGCCCGGGACAGCTCGCTGGTCAGCGCCGCCGTCGCCTGCCCCACCTCCAGGATCAGGTCGCGCAGCCGGCGGGGCACGTGCACACCCCAGGTGCGGTCCCGGAAGTGCCGTTTGATCTCACCGACGATGGTGATCGCCGCGTAAGCGGTGAAGGATCCCCGTTCCGGGTCGTACCGGTCGACGGCGTTGACCAGGCCCAGACGGGCCACCTGCTCCAGGTCCTCCAGCGGTTCCCCCCGACCCCGGTAGCGGCGGGCCAGCCGCCCGGCGAACGGCAGCGCGAAGCGGACCAGGTCGTCCCGTGCCTCCTGCCGCCGCTCCGGCGGCAGGCCTTCGATCCGTGCCGCGTACGCCAGCGCCGCCGCGTCGAGGTCCTCCAGGCCCCGATCGGTGGGTGGTGGTGTGGTCGTGGTGGTATGTCCGAACATCCGCGCCTCCCTCAGGAAGGTCCCCCGCCCGGATTGGGAAACCGGTCATGCGCGTGGTCGGGCCACGCACCGGGCCGGAAGTGGGTTACGTGACTGGCACGCCAGGAGCGACGACAGCTCGCCACACGGCCTCATCGGCCGTCGCAGCGAGCGGTGTTCCCGCTCCGTAGGTACTCAATCACGGACCGCGAGTTCGCGAGGATGTTTCGCCAGGGTTGGTGCCGGCCGGGGTGGACCGGTCCGCCGGCCCACCGGTCGAATCCGGTCAGGAGACCAGCAATCCCTGGTGGGCGCCGGTGTCCCGGAGCACGTCGACCGCCTCGGCGAGGCGCAGCGGCGGCGGGACCGGCAGGTCGTACGGCTGGTTGCGCAACACCTCCGTGGCACGGCGGGTGGGCACCGAGCTGACCGGGTAGCCGCGCGCGGACCCCCGGTCCAGGGACCGCCGCCGGCGCCCGAACGCGGCCACCGCCAGCCACTGCGGCAGACCGGCCAGCGCCGGCGACCGGACGCCCGGCGGCTCGGGCAGCACGTCGACCGAGCTGAACGGCTCGCTGCCGGCGAGCCACCACTCCACCCCCTCCACCCGGCGCCGGGTCGCGTTCTCGCACCAGTACGGCACCATGCCGGCCCGGACCACCTGCCAGGGGTCGAGCAGCCGCCCACACTCCACCACCAGCCGGTCGCCGGTCTTGCCGGACCGCCGCAGCCACCGCCGGTACAGGTCGGCCGTGGCGGCGCTGAGCGCGTCCGGCTGCGGGAAGAGCACCCGGTGCAGCGGATGGCCGTGCCGGCCGGCCCAGTTCCGGGCGCTGAGTTCGAAACCCGACTCCACGCCGTGCTCGGCGTGCCCCGGCGGGGCGGACACCTCCGGGGGCTCCCAGTGCGCCCCGTCGCCGCCGGCGGAGCGGAGCACCTGGCGCAGCGCGTGCGCATCCGGGTGGAAGTCCACCGGCTCCAGGCCGCTGGCCGGGGAGCCGACCTGGAAGCTGTGGCCCCGGCCCTCGTCGAGCACCGGCCACGTCCGGGCGTCCCGCAGCAGCAGCACCGCCGCGCCCGGTTCGAGCCGGTCGGCCAGGAACCGCGCGTACGCCGCCGGCAGGCGCCGCCACCGCACCGCGAGGGTCACGGTGGCGCCGGCGAGGGCGCCCCGGCTGGCGGGACAGTGGACCTGCCGGACGTGCACGTCCGAGTTGCCGGCCAGCAGCCGGGCGGCGAGGGCCGCGCCGTGGTCGAGGGCGGCCCGCGGCCGGTCGACCGCGCCGTGCGTCCAGTGCGCGGTCAGCTCGAAGGCGGCCGGCAGCCAGGGCACGCCCAGCGCCACCGCCAGGTGCGCGGCCGCACCGTGCGCCGAGCCGAGCACCACCCCCGGGTAGCGGCGCCGCGGATACTGGTCCACCATCCACCGCGCCACGCGCTCGGCGTCCACCTCGGCGGTCTGCGCGGGGGTGAGGGCGACCCGTCCGGCGGCCCGGGCCGCCGCGGCCCGGCGGACCGGCTCCGGGGCGCCGGTGAAGCGGGACAGCGGGCTGGGGTGCCCGAGGTCGCCGCAGTCGGCGCCGCGCAGCGCCCGGGCGGTCGCCGCGACCAGGATCCGGGCGGTGCTGCCCGCCGCCACGACCCGGTCACCGGCCAGCCCGGCACCCTCCGCCGTGAGCCCCATCTGCACCTCCGGCCCCGGCCCCACCTTGCCTCGTTCGCTCACCACGCGGCCCGGCTTCCCGTCCCTATGCGGTCTAAACGGGGCATCCCCCCACGGGGAGGATCAATCCTCGGGTGCGCGGCGGCGGGGCGGTCCGGACGCACGGAACCCAGCCGCGTCGTGTCGCCGGGTTCCACGCCCGCCGGCGCAAAACCTGCCGCACGGGGCTGACAACTGCTCACTCTCCCGTGATCAAACATACGAATATATGAGTGTTAGTATCGTTCTGTGAAGCTTGCCGAGTGGGCGCGCCGTAACGGTGTGCACCCGCAGACCGCGTACCGCTGGTTCCGTGAGGGGACCATGCCGGTGCCCGCTCGGCGTCTTCCGTCCGGCACGATCATGGTGGAGGTGACCGACGACGCCCGGCAGGGTCAGGTCGTCGTCTACGCCCGGGTGTCGTCGGTTGACCAGCGAGCCGACCTGGACCGGCAGGTCGCCCGGGTGACCGCCTGGGTCACCGGGCGGGACATGGCCGTCGCGCGGGTGGTGACCGAGGTCGGGTCCGCGTTGAACGGGCGGCGCAAGAAGTTCCTCGGGCTGCTGCGCGACCCGGCCGTGTCGACGATCGTGGTGGAGCACCGGGATCGGTTCGCGCGGTTCGGTGCCGAGTATGTTGAGGCGGCGCTGGCCGCGCAGGGGCGCCGGCTGATGGTGGTCGATCCAGCCGAGGTGGACGACGACCTCGTGCGGGACGTCACGGAGATCCTCACTAGTCTCTGCGCCCGACTGTACGGCCGCCGCGCAGCGGCGAACCGGGCCAGCCGCGCCGTGGCCGCCGCCACCACCAAGGACGAGTCGTGAAGCGGTACGAGCCGCCGGCCGGCTGGACCGTGCAGGCGTACCGGTTCGCCCTCGACCCGAGTGACGCCCAGGTTCTCGGTCTGCGCCGGAACACCGGCGCGGCTCGGTTCGCGTACAACCACATGCTGCGGCGGGTCAGCGCGGTGAAGGCGCAGCGCGCTGCCGAGGCCAGCTACGGAGTAGCCGAGGCGGACCTGACGCCATGGCAGGGCTGGTCCCTGCCGGACCTGCGGCGCACCTGGAACGAGATCAAGCAGTGGGTGGCGCCATGGTGGGCGGAGTGTTCCAAGGAGGCGTTCAACACCGGCCTGGCGAACCTGTCCGCAGCACTGGGCAACTGGCAGGCGTCACGCACCGGCACCCGCAAGGGCCGCCGGATGGGCTGGCCCCGCGCCAAGAAGAAAAACGGCCGTAGGTCGGCCCGGTTCACCACCGGCGCGATCCGGGTCGACCCCAGCTACCGGCATGTGATGCTGCCCCGGCTGGGTCGCATCCGCACCCACGAGTCGACCCGCAAGCTGGCCCGCCGGGTACGGGCGGGCACCGCGACGATCCTGTCCGCCACGGTCACCGAGACCGCCGGCAGGTGGTTCTGCTCGTTCCAGGTCGCGGTCCAGCGCACGGTCGGACGGCGGCCGGCGCACGCGCCGAAAGCCGGCCGGGTCGTCGGCGTGGACGCCGGGATCAAGCACCTGGCGGTGCTGTCCACCGGCGAGATGGTGCCGAACCCGGCGCCGTTCAAGGCCGCGTTGAGGAAACTCGGCAAGGCCCAACGCCGGGCCGCCCGGCGGATCGGCCCCTACGACCCGGAGGCCAGGCGCAAACGGACTGCGTCGAACCGGTGGCAGCGGGCACAGGACGCGGTGGCTCGACTACACGCCACAGTCTCGGCCGTCCGCGCCGACTCGTGGCACCAACTCACCACCCGCCTGGCGCAGCAGTTCACCACGGTCGTGGTCGAGGACCTCCACGTGGCCGGGATGGTCCGCAACCGCAGGCTGGCCCGGTCCCTGACCGACGCCGCCCCGGCGACGCTGCGCCGGCACCTCGGCTACAAGACCGGCTGGTACGGCAGCACGCTGTACGTCGCCGACCGGTGGTACCCCAGCTCCAAGACGTGCTCCGCCTGCAAGACGGTGAAACCCAAGCTGTCGCTGGCCGAGCGCATGTTCCACTGCACCGCGTGCGGACTGTCCCTGGACCGGGACGTCAACGCGGCACGTAATCTTGCCGCGCTCGTGCGGCACGTCGACCTGGAGTTGCTGGGCGACGCAAAAACAGGACGTGGAGCCTACGTAAGACCCGTAAGACCTGCACCCGCAGGCGGGGCAGCGGGCCGTGAAGCGTCTAGACCGGTTCATCCGGTCAACGTCGCCCGGCAACGGACGACTGCCAATCATGAGTCACGTTTGCTCACTGAAAGGTAACGGTTTCCGCGACACCCGAACCGCCGCCACCTCCCCCGCCCATGCACGAGAACGAGCCGACCACCCGGCGGCGACCATGACCCTGCCCCCTCCCCTCCCCACCACCCGGCGATCTTGCAGTTGGTGCCCGGGCGAAATGGGGCAAAGCCCGTGCGGGGCGGGCCCCAAGTGCGAGATCGGCGCGCCTCGACGTGCTCGTCGTGCGTAGAAGCGGAGCCGCCGGTGCAGGCCGAACAGCGAGACTTGGCTTGTATCCGGTGCAACCGGCCGTGGCCGTACTCGTCCAGCTGGCCTAGACGCAACGCCGTTCAGTTAGGGCGGCGGTTGGCGTGTCAAGGGTCGGGGCTGATGACGTCGATGCT
>NZ_JBHSBP010000082.1:0-4193 GCF_042650725.1 Micromonospora sp. GCM10011541 | reverse complement strand
AAGTTCGTCGCGACGGCGGTCGGCGATCCGCGCATGGATCTTGGCGAGATGAAGCCTGGCTTTCTCGCGGTTGGCGGATCCTCTCTCTTTACGGCACAGGCTTCGCTGGGCCTTTCGCAGTCGCCTCCGCTCGGGGACCGCATGTCTCGGGTTGGCAACCTTCTCTCCAGTGGAGAGGGTGACCAGCGCACTCAGGCCCACGTCCACGCCGACGACACGGTCAGTGGCTGGCAGTGGTCTCACCGATCGATCCTCGACGCGAAGCGAGACGAACCAGCGGCCTGCGGCGTCGCGACTTACGGTAACCGTCGACGGGTCAGAACCCGGAGGCAGCGGACGCGACCAGGCAATCCGCAGCGGACGGCGCATCTTTGCCAAGGTGAGCTGCCCATCCCGCCAGGTGAAAGCGGAGCGCGTGAACTCAGCCGAAGCGCGGGAACGCCGCCTGGTTTTGAAGCGAGGGTATCCAGACCGCTTAGCAAAGAAGGAATCAAAAGCTGTCTGCAGGTGACGGACCGCTTGCTGGAGCGGAACGGACGAAACCTCGTTCAGGAAGGCGTACTCGTCCGTCTTCTTCCAGCGGGTAAGCGCAGCAGACGTCTCTGCAAAGCTCATGGCACGGCGTTCGGTCTTGTAGAACCGGGTGCGCTCTTCGAGAGATTTGTTGTACACCACGCGAACGCATCCGAAGGTGCGGCTCAACTGTTCCGCTTGGTCCGGCGTGGGGTAGAAGCGGTACTTGAACGCTCGTCTCACCGCTTCACCCACGCCCGCCATGTTACGAGTCCACTGTGACATTTCTGAGGGGAGGGAGCGGCGTGACTGCTAACCCGGACCAGACCTCGCCGTCCCGCACGGCGGACCCTGCGACCGCCGTCGGCGCCACGGCCGTTGAGAAGGCTGGCGGTCAGCCCACACCTCGGCATGCCGATCGGCCGCTGCGGCGGGAACTGGGCGTGGCGAACGCGTTCTCGCACACCTTCCTGCTGCTCTGGGCGGCGATGACTATCCTGCCGCTGGCCTGGATGTTCGTCAGCTCGCTCAAGAGCAACAGCGAGATCCTGGCCGACCCGTGGGGGCTGCCCGGCGCGCTGCGCTTCGACAACTGGGCGCGGGCCTGGACGAATGCGCACATCGGCCAGTACTTCCTGAACAGCGCGGTGGTGGTGGCCGGCTCGCTGACCCTGACCATGCTGCTCGGCGCGGCGGCCTCCGACGTCTTCGCCCGGTACGAGTTCCGCGGCCGGCAGGTGGCCTACTACCTCTTCGTCGGCGGGATGATGTTCCCGGTCTTCCTGGCCCTGGTGCCGCTCTTCTTCGTGGTCCGCAACGCCGGCCTCTTCGGCACCTGGACGGGCCTGATCCTGGTGTACGCGGCGTACTCGCTGCCGTTCACGATCTTCTTCCTGACGGCGTTCTTCCGGACCCTGCCGACCTCGGTCGCGGAGGCGGCACTGATCGACGGCTGTGGTCACTTCCGGCTCTTCTTCCGGGTGATGCTGCCGATGGCGCGACCGGGACTGATCAGTGTCGGCATCTTCAACTTCCTCAGCCACTGGAACCAGTTCCTGCTGCCGCAGGTGTTGATGCAGGGCGACGAGTCGAGGTGGATGCTCGCCCAGGGGTTGAACGCGCTCGCCGTCAACCAGGGCTACGCCGGCGACTACGCGCAGCTCTTCGCCGGCCTGGCCATCGCGGTGCTCCCGGTGCTGGTGGTGTACGTGACGTTCCAGCGGCAGATCCAGGCCGGGCTGACCGCGGGCCAGCTCAAGTGAGGTGTCGGCCGCCACAGGAAACGGGGCAGCGGGGTCTTCCGGTGCTCCTCTATGGTGGGCCGGCACATTCACCGGATTGACGGGGATCCCATGTTTGAACTTGTCTACGAACTCCTGCTGATGCTCGGCGGCATCGCGATGATCGTCATCGGTCTCGCGATCCGGGAGCAGGGCACCGGCTCGCGGATTCTGAACGTCGTCGTCGGCCTCGCCTTCTTCTGCTACGGCTTCTATCTGATGTTCCTCGCTCCCGTGGGCACCAGCTACAGGGTGTACTTCTACGTCTTCATCCTGCCGATCCTGCTGATCGTCCGGGCCGTGAAGGCGCGCAAGGAGGCCAGGGAGCAGGCGGCGGCGCACGAGGTCGCCGCCCAGGGCCACCCGGGCCAGCCCGCGCCGGGTTGGTCGGCGCCCGAGGGGCAGCCCGGCCCGTACGGCCAGGCCCCGCAGGCGCCGCAGGGCTATCCGGCCTCGCAGGGCTACCCGGCGCAGCCGGGCCAGCCGGTCCCGCAGGGCCAGTTCGGCCAGCCGCAGGGGCAGTACGGCCAGCCGCAGGGCCAGTTCGGCCAGCCGCAGGGGCAGTACGGCCACCCGCAGGGGCAGCCGGGTCACCCGACCAACTGACCTCGGGCCTCGGAGCGGGCCGTCGACCCCGGGTCGGCCGGCCCGCTTCCGGCTTGACTGGTAGGAAATCTCCTACCTATTGTGGCGGGCATGACCGTGACCCATGTGCAACTCGTCTCCGTTCCCGTCAGCGATCAGGACCGGGCCCGTGACTTCTACGTCGACGTCCTCGGCTTCGACCTGATCTGGGACAACCCGATGGGCCCTGGCGGCCGCTGGGTGCAGGTCGCGCCGAAGGGGGCCGCCACCGCCCTGACCCTGGTCACCTGGTTCCCCACCATGCCGCCGGGCTCGCTCAAGGGCCTCGTGCTGGAGACCGACGACCTCGACGGCGACGTGGCCGCGCTGCGCGCCCGGGGTGTGGCCTTCGCCGACGGCGGGATCCAGACCGCCCCCTGGGGCCGGTACGCGACCTTCGACGACCCCGACGGCAACGGCATCGTGCTCCAGTCGACCCGTGTCTGAGGGGGACGTCTTCGCCGCGCTGGCCAATCCCACCCGGCGAGAGCTGCTCCGGCTGCTGCTGGAGCGGGGCGAGCAGCCGGTGCAGCGGCTCGCCGACCACTTCGACATGCGCCGCCCGAGCCTGTCGGAGCACCTGAGGGTGCTCCGGGACGCCGGGCTGGTGGTGGAGCAGCCGGTCGGCCGGCAGCGGCTCTACTCGTTGCGTCCGGAGCCGTTGCGGGAGGTCGCCGACTGGCTGGGCCCGTACGAGCGGTTCTGGCGCGCCCGCCTGGCCGACCTGCGCGACGTGCTGGACGGGCTGCCCGATGAGTGATCACGCGACCATCGCGGTGGACCAGTTCCTGGCCCACCCACCGGCCAAGGTCTGGCGGGCGCTGACCGATTCTGATCTGTTGGCGCGCTGGCTGATGCCGAACGACTTCCGCCCCCTACCGGGTCACCGCTTCACCTTCCACACCCAGCCCCGGCCCGGCCAGGGCTTCGACGGGGTGGTGCACTGCGAGGTGTTGGAGGTCGACCCGCCGCGCCGGCTGCGCTGGGCCTGGCGCGGCGGCCGGCTGGACACCGTGGTCACCTGGACCCTCGCTCCCGAGGGGCGGGGCACCCGGCTCTTCCTTGAGCACGCCGGCTTCGACCCGGACGACCCGGTGCAGCGCCGGACGTTCACCCTGCTCGACGGCGGCTGGCGCAGCCACGTCTGGCGCCGGCTCGAGGCGGCGCTGACCGCCGTCGACTAGCAGCTGGCCGGACGGCGCCGGGACCGGCCCGCCCGCCGCCCGGCCCGACTCGGGCCGCACCCGGTACCGCTGCGGGTCGCCTGTGGAGCTGAATCGTCTGCGGCATCGGCGGGCCCGGTGCCCGGAAGGCCGTGGGGTCAGGGCACCGTCCGGCGCCGAGTCCTGCGACATCGGCGGGCTCGGAACGGTGCGGTGCTGCCCCGGCGCGAACCTGCGCTGAATCGTTTGCGACATCAGCTCCATAGCGTGCGTCGGGCACATCCCCGGGTGGTGCCCGCGCGTGCGCTGCGTGCCGCCGGGGGGCACGGGGAGCGTCCAGGGGTGACCCTGCGTCGTACGCCCGATGCGCGGCAACGCGGCCGGCCACGGGGCCGGGCGACCGGGGCCACGGCAGCGGTCGCGGGCGACGCCCGTCAGACCGGCGGCGGGACCAGCAGCGCGTGCAGCGCGGCCGGGTCCATCACCTCGGGCAGGTCACGGGCGGCGAGCCAGGCCGCCGCGGCGGCCCAGGCGCCGGCCGTGCACACCGGCGCGTCCGGCCAGCGGCGGGCCAGTTCGACGCGGGCCGCCTCGGCGAGGGGGGTGTCGCCGG
>NZ_JBHSBP010000081.1:0-73102 GCF_042650725.1 Micromonospora sp. GCM10011541 | reverse complement strand
GTTGGTGGTGTCGGCGGGGTCGAGGGGCCAGCAGGCCACGACCAGGCTGGTCGCCTCCGCCAGGGACGCGCCGTCGGGCACAGGGACAGCCGGGTTGCTGGACGGGGGCAGGTGGGCGTCGGTGAGGTCGTCACCGAACCAGGTGCCCGTGTCCGGCAGGTCGCCGTTGTCGGGCTGGGCGGCCGGGGCGGTGCGGGTCGGCGGGCCGATGATCAGGCTTGACGCGTCGGTGAACCAACCGGGGTGGTGTCGGCGCCCGCCCGTGGTGCAGGCGCTGGTGAGGGCGTGGTCGGTGGTGAGGTCGATGACCGCGTCGCTGGGGCGGCTGTAGGCGGCCACGAGCCGGTAGGCCAGCCGGGCTCCGATCGCGCGGCCGGTGTCGGCGTCGGTGCGGGCGGTGCGCCACACGGTGATCGGGACCGGCGGGTCACCGGCCACCAGGTCGATGAGGGTCGGGTCGACATGCGGGTCGACGGGGTGGGCGGGGTCGTGGTGGTGCTGCGGCGTGTGCTCGCGCATTTGGATGTCGGCTCCGCGCCGCGCGGTTAGTGCGCTGACACCCTCAAACCGGCGGTTGTGTGCTCTGACGAACGCCCCCGGTTCTCACAGCGGCTCGCAAGCGCTCACGGTCAGGCGTTCGTTGCGCTCACATCGCGGGTCAGCGGCGGTACAGCGGTACTGGGCTGGTGAGGGGGTCGTGAGCGCCCCGCCGTTTGCTCCAGTGGGGTGCGCCCGCTCAACCCGGCTGGGCGGGGCGTGTGGCGTTCGGCTGCTGTGTGGTGGGGACATGCGGCGGCGTCCTCACCTAGACGAGTAATTCCTATCCCTGGTGGTTAGTGGTCGTAGGCGATGAGGGATCGGGTGATGGGTTGGCCGGTAGCGCGGTTGTGCCAGATGGCGGCGGTCAGGGCCAGGAGGCGTTGGGCTATGCGGGCGCCGACGCCTTCGATGCTGCGGCCGCCGTGTCGTTCGAGGTCGAGTTGACCTTTGAGGGTGTGGTTGACCGACTCGATGAGCTGCCGGATGGGTTTGAGTAGGTGTTCATCGGGGCGTGGAGTGCGGTTGCGGTATGACGGGCGCAGCAGCCGCACTCCGTGTTCGGCCAGCCAGCGGTCCAATTCGGCGGAGACGTAGCCTTTGTCCGCGATGATCAACAGGCCGGGACGGTCGGCCATCAGGTGCGGGTCGTGTTCGAGTACGGCGGTCAGGACCTGCCGTTCGTCCAGCTTCGGGTTGGTCAGGGCCCAGGTGATCGGCAGGCCGGCAGGGGTGCAGATCAGGTGCAGCCGCAGTCCCCAGAACCAGCGTGAGTGGGAGGCGCAGTAGCTGTAGCCGGCCCAACCGGCCAGCTGGGAGCGTTTGACGGTAGGTCGGGAACGGGCGCATTCGACCGGGGTGGAGTCGACCAGCCACACCCCGTCGGTCCACAAGTCGGTGTCGGCAGCCACCGCCCGGATCGCTTTTTTGAGCAAGGGCAGCGCCGCGCGTAGCCGCTTGTTGTAGCCGGACTGGCGTGGCAGGTAGGGAAACGCCCCGGGCAGATGCGCCGGGACGAATCGAAGCCAGCGGGCCTCGGAGCGCACCCCGAGCAACACCTGCGCCACGGCCAGGGTCAGCAGCTCGGCGTCGGTCAGCTTCGGCGGGCGTCCGACGCGGGCAGGCCGCCCGAGCCAGTCGTCGATCTTCACGTACAGTGCGGTGAGAAGGGTGTTGATGTCTGTCGTCACAAACGGATCATCAACACCCTTCGCTGCGTCCGCAGCCCCATCCGAGTTAGGAATTACTCGTCTAGGGCGGGCCTTTTGTTGGCGCCGCGAAGCCGGTATGAAATAACGTGCCATGCCGGATGACCTGACCGCAGTAGGGAAGGCCAATAGTGACAAAGATGAATTGGAGCCGGGTCAACCGGGAGAACCGTGCGATCAGGGAGGCGAATCGACTCGCCGCCGCCAAAGCTAGCGGCAAGACGGCCGCTCGGTCCACCGGGAGCGGACAGGTCTCGCGGCTCCTCATGGTGTTGGCGTTGAGGCGCGAGCAGGCGAGGAAGGCGGCCGCTGTTACCGAAGCTAATACGGCCGCTCAGTCCACCGGGAGCGGACAGTACTCGACAGCCCGCCTGTTGGCGCTGTTGGAGTCCAGGCGCGAGCAGGCGAGGAAGGCGGCCGCTGTTACCGAAGCTAATACGGCCGCTCAGTCCACCGGGAGCGGACAGTACTCGACAGCCCGCCTGTTGGCGCTGTTGGAGTCCAGGCGCGAGCAGGCGAGGAACTCGTGGCGGTGAGCGTGGCCGTCTACTTCATCGTTGCGCAGTCCTAGCTCCGCCGGGGGCCACCGTGCCGGGTGCGAGCCTGCCGGGCGGCCGGGGCGGTCACTTGGACGGTCCGAGCGGGCCGGGCCGGTTGCGCACGTCACGGCCGGCAGCGTCCAGCGCGTTATCGCACCATGCGCACACCGGACGGCGGCCGGTCGTCGCGGTACGTCGGTAGTCCGTCCACACGCGGCGCGTGAGGCACCGTGAACAGACGATGGCGGGCAGGCCACCCGTGTACGGACCGGGGTCGGTCGCTCCGGGCGGGATGATGCGGGCGCCGCGCACGTCTGGCGCTCCTTCCAAAGATGATCTTCAAAGTCCTAGACCCGTACGCGGTGGCTGCTGGTATACCGACCGGGGAAGCTGCCAGCGTCGAGAGGGTCCACCCTCAGCCGCGCACATCTATGATCTTGCCCATCGATCGGCGCGCGTTCGTCGTGCTTGCGTTGCGTTCGTTGCTCGCGACTGTTCAGTCAATCGATGATCGTTGCGGTGCTGCTTTGCTCTCTGCTGCTGAGGTCTGAGCATCGTTCGCTGAGTTGCACGCGCGCTTGCGCTCAACGTCTGAGTCGTAACCAGCGCGTACGCGTGGCTGTGCTGTTTCGCTGTGCTGCTGTGCTGCTGTGCTGCTGTCGCGCACGAGCGCACGATCGCGCACCGGGCGGGGCGTTGACAGCGGGCCGGGGTGGGGGTGGGGCGGACAGTGGCGGGGCGGCGAACAGCCGGCCGGGGGCGTGTCGGCATACCGGGGCGGGCGGTCAGCGACCGGCCGGGCGGGTCATGCGTGGGACACGCCCGCCCGGCGGCGGAGTCGACGCCCGGCGCAGCCGAGGAGGGCCGTTAGTACTGCTACGGCGGATCTCCATCTTGAGCGGTCCGTCCGCGTTCGGTGATCGGAGCGAAGACTGGCTTGCTCGAGTGTCAGAGGCGCCCGAGCAGCTCAGCCTTCTTCGCCGCGAACTCCTCATCCGTGAGGATGCCGGCGTCGTGGAGCGAGGCGAGCTTTTCAATCTGCCCAACGACATCCGGCTGAGCCGCGGCCACGGCCGGCGTCCCCGGCGTGCCTCGCTGGATCACCGAGGAGGCGAGGTCCAAGATCTTGTCGGTCACGCCGGGCTGCGCCTGAAGCTCCGAAGACTTGGCCTGCGCGGAGGCTTCGGTGACGACCTGCCGGCCCTGGAGCAATACGGAGAAGACCGTGAACAGCTTCTCCGGCAACTCGAGGACGGACTGATCGCCGTCGGCCCAGTTCACGCGGACTATCCGCGGGGGCTTCATGGCAGCCCCGAGGCTGGCGCCGACAGCCTTGCCGATCCTCCCGGGCAGAGCAGCCGTCGCGGCAGCCCGGCCCATGGCGCCGACGACACCTTCGTTGCCCGGAAGTTCCTCCCACTCGAGCACGGTCTCGGCGTTGAGCTTGTACCGCTTGAAGGGGTTGTACGGGTGCGAGATGACGAGTCCGCCCTGGCCTGACTCAACGCTTTCGCCGGTCAGGCGGCCACCTACCACGCGTCCCTGGTTCGTCACGTGCGAACCGTAGATCAACGCTTTGGCCCGCGCAATCGTCGTGCGGATGAAATCGACCGTGCCTACCCTGCGGCATGCCCGCTAGTCAGCGATAGGTAGGCCGGCTACGTAGGCGTCTACCTGGTCGCACGGTTGCCGGGTGGTTGTGTCAGGCGGCGGCGGTCGGCCGCTGCGTGATGTGCACGGCGGAGCGGCGCAGCTTGCTTGCGAGGCAGTCGATACCCCTGGCATCCGCAATCGGGCGGCCGTCGAGGAGGTCAAGCATGCGCTGCCAGTCGCGCTGATTGTCCCGACGGTCGGAGCGGTCGCGCGCGGCGACCAGGAACGCGCGCAGGGCGGGCCGGCCGACCTTGTCGGCGAGGTCGTCGAGGCCGGCGCGCAGCTCGGCGAGGCGGGCCGGGCCGGCGGCGCTGGCGGCCCGCGTGGGTCAGGACGTCCGCCGAAGTGGAGCAGACGGCAGTTGATCGACGGGATCCGGTGGCGCACCCGGGTCGGCTCGCCGTGGCGGGACGTGCCGGCGCTGTATGGGCCCTGGCAGACCGTCTATGGGCTGTTCCGCAGGTGGCAGCGGGCCGGAGTGTGGCGGGAGGTGGTCAGCGGGTTGCAGACCCGGGCCGACGCGGCGGGAATGATCACGTGGGACGTCAGCGTCGACTCCACCAGCGCCCGCGCTCACCAGCACGCCGCCGGCGCCCGCAACCATGGCCAGTTGCAGGTCGAGTCGCCCGGCGGTGTCGATGACGAACCCGACGACCATGCCCTGGGACGGTCACGAGGTGGGTTGACCACCAAGCTTCACCTGGCCTGTGAACAGGGCCGTAAGCCGTTGTCGACGGTGCTCACCGCCGGACACCGCGGCGACAGCCCGCAATTCGTCCCCGTGCTGGCCGGCATCCGGATCCCCAGGGTCGGCGGTGGCCGGCCCCGCACACGACCAGATCGGGTCCTGGCAGACAAGGCCTACAGTTCCCGCGCCAACCGGCAGCACCTGGTCCGTCGAGGGATCGCGGCGACCATCCCCATCAAGATCGACCAGGCGGCGAGCCGACGCAGGAAGGGCTCGAAAGGCGGCCGGCCACCGACCTTCGACCCCGGCACCTACCGGCAACGCCATGCCGTCGAGTGCGGCATCAACCAGCTCAAACGCAACCGAGCACTAGCCACCCGCTACGACAAACTCGCCGTCCGCTACCACGCCACCGTGCACATCGCCACCATCAACGAATGGCTCCGACCCGGCTTATGAAACAGGGCCTAAGCTTGGCGTTTAACCTCCAGCTCCAGCCCGGCGCCAAAGACGAGTTCATCGCGTTACTGACGTCGACTACAGTGCGTGACGCAGAGTGATCCGGGCGCGGCGGGAGCAAGTACTAACCGCGCGTTGTCTGCGGCAAATGCGCGCGGGACCCAATCTTGGCTCGCTTCTAGGCGCTGGCAGGCGGTCGGCGGGGATCGACGGCACCGAGAAGCTCCGAGTCGGCTGGCAGATGGTCGGTCCAGGCGATGCTGACGACTTTCAGTGAGTCCAGGGTCGTGATCGCACACGAGGGGACGCCCCGGGTCATGAGTTCGGTCGCCACGCCCTCATCTCCGAGCAGCGTACGAAGGACATCTACCGTGATACCCCCGTGGGTGACGACCGCGATCGGCACAGGCCCGTGCGCCCGTTCAGCCAGGAACGACATCATCCGCTGGGCGGCCTGGCGGGACGAGTCGCCGGAACGGGGCACGAATTCGCGATCGAGGGTCGCCCGCGACCAGTCCTGTAGGAACTCTGGAATCGGCTGGTTGCCGTCCCAGTTCATCCGTTCCCGCAACCGGTGATCGATGTGGACTGACAAGCCACCAGCGGCACCCGCGACGCACTGGGCCGTCTGCCGGGCCCGAAGCAGAGGGCTGGTGTACACCGCGCCCAGTCCCGCGTGGCTCAACCAACGCCCGGTGACTGCTGCCTGACTCCGCCCGAGGGCTGTCAATCCCGGATCCCCCGCATCGGGCAACTTCTCCGCATGCTGCACCAAATATATCCGCGCCACGGTCGGCATCCTGCCGCAGCCTGTCCGCGGCGACAACCAGTTTCTGGGTGCACTGTTCTCGGCAGTTTAGGATGTCCGCTCGACTCAGGGTTTGGCTACCGATCGTGACTGCGTCGATTGGCCAGCGCGCACGGACGGCGGCATGTCCGATCACTTGATCTTGAGTTTGCAGCAGATTCGCGCACTGGTGCTGGACTCCGGCCGCAGGCGTTTGCTGCGCATGCAAGCAGGCGTCGCCATGGCCGACCCCATGGCATCAGTGGGCCGCCGGGCGAGCTGCTGACGGCGGCCGGCGCCGAAATGCAGCTGGCTGCCGAACACGTCGTTGATGTGCGGTAGCGGTTCAAGCGGCAGGGCGCACGGTACGACACCGATCTCTAGGGGCTGTTTCAGCCGAATGCGCCGTTGAGGGCCAGTTCGGCAAGGGCCTGAACGGCACCACCAGTGGCGGCGGACACCGAGGCAACACCGAGCTGGTCGACAATCGCGCGCAGCTTGCCGACCTTCTTCACTACTTCGCCGGTGTCGGGCTCGTCGCTCTCGACACTGGCGCGGAGCTCGGCCAGGGCATCGAGAAGCTCGCCCCGCTGGGTGTCCGCGACGTCCGCTGCCGTCCGCTGCACCTCATCGAGCAGCCGAAGCGCGTCCTCGACGGTCAAGCCCTCCGTGCTGGCCTTCGCCTTGGCGCCGATTGCGACGGGCCCGTTGGTTGTCTGGATCGTCGTGTTGTAGACATCCCCGATACGGTGGCTCACTGCGGCGTCGACCTGATCCTTCTTGGGTAGCTCGGACAACGGCGTGTCGGCGGTGAGGTCCGCGACAAGGTCAACGAGCTTAGTGCGGATCTGGCCGAGGACACCCGCGAGCACCGTGCCGCTCATGACGTAGTACAGGTTGATAATGCTCTGGAACTCATCGAGCTGGCCGTTCCAGATGGTCTGGGCGTAGGCCAGCCCGGGTGACGCGAAGGACAGCTGCTTCTGCCCGGCGAGCTGCTCCAACTCCTCGATCGGCTGCTTGAACGAAAACTCGTCCGGCACCTACTCCCAGGCTTCACGCGGCAGCTGGTGTCGGGCAATGATCTGATTCTTGGCCAACGTGTACCCGCTAATTGAGTCCATCGCGATCGGTGGACCGCCAACCTTGCGGTACTTCGGGACCTCGTCCTCGCTGCCGTACCCATTGAGCTCCTTGCGCGCCCAATCTCGCAGCGCCTCCGAACCGGTCTCAGCGCCGAGCAGCAGGCATTTACGGAGCATCCCAGCGAGCGGCTCCGACTCATCGAGCAGGCGCTCGCGCAGCGAGCGAAGCAACGTGTCGGTCACGCGCTAGAGGCTAGAGGAACGGTGTGACACTGAGCCGGGGGCCAAGCGCCTTGTTCCCGCCCCGCCTGGCCCGGCACGACTCGACCGGATATACGAACCAGGCCCTAGCCCTTGGGTTCGTCGGCGGGCTCTGGCTGCACGGGGGTTACGTCGAGTCGAACGATGTGCCGTGCTGAGATGACGCTGTACTTCACATCGAGCGTGTGGGTCACACCATCAGCGGTGCGGAGCTCGATCGGGGCCGTGAGGACGAGGTCCCTGTGCTCGTCTTCCCTGCTGGCAACGCTGTACGTGAAGAGATCTCCCTGCACGTAGGCGCCGCTGTCGAGCTGCGCCCCAACGACCAGCACCTCGGCGTCGTGCCGGTGTAGCTCAATCGTTCGGTACCAGGCGGAGACATCGAGGATGGTCGTCTGGCTGTAGCCGGTGAGTCGCTTGTACCACTTTTTGGCTTTAGCCCTCTGGAGCGCCGCCACGGCGCGCGGGTCGGCTGCCAGGGCGCCGAGCAGCGTGGCGAATGCAAGCAGCCCAAGCGCCCACCACGCCAGCTGAACGTGATGCTCGCGCGCAAAGTCGGTTCGGGTCCCGGATCAACCCGCGCACGTTGGGCGTGTGCCTGGGCAAGAAAAAACGCAACACTGCGAACAGCAGTCCCGTCGCGGTCAGGCAGACGACGCTCATGAAGACGACGCGCAACGTCTCACGGAACGCCGAGAGCGACTGCGCTGGGACGACCTGCTCGTGCCGCAGGACGTACGCGAGTCCGGGAGAAAGTAGCGTGACGAACAGCACCAGCCCAATCGCCGACGTCGGGATCAACTATTCCTCTTTGGTGACCTTGGCCCCGGAGTCGGGGGGCGGCGGTTTCGGACGCGACGTCGCCGGCTGTGCCGGGGTTGCTCCGGGTGCCAGCTTCTGTCCGCGTTCGCCAAATGTGTGATCCGGGCGGGTGTCCATGGTCATCCGCTTCGTGCGGTCGGTGCTATCTGCCATCGTCCCTCCTGAATGCATGCAGCGTACACTCCGGCGGCCCGTGTTCACCGACGGCACCGCAGAGCGGTGGGGCAAGGCGGTCTCGTGGGACCCTTGTGCTGGTGAAAGCGGGCAGCCGGCGAGCAGGTTCTTCAGGGTGCGGACCTGAGCCGGGGTCAGGACACGGGTTGAAGCGCGGGTAGCGGCAGGTCGCTGAGCGACGAGGACGGCATCGTGGTCCTGTCCGACATCGGGCCCAGCGACCCGAGCCGGAAGCCGGCCCGTACCTGGCGCCGCCGTAGTCCGCTGCGCGGACCAACCGGGGCGAGTCACGGGAACGTGGCCCGCTTTGGCCGTGTGTCGCAGTCCGCGTCGACCACGGGTGGAGTACACCTATTCGATTCCTGCGCTATTCCCTAATCATGAGGGACGCTGCGGGGACCGGCTCCAGGCCGTAGGTTGGGGGCCCTGGTGCCAGTGGAGATCCCGACTGGCTTATGACGGACGAGATGGGCTCCACCGGGACGGCCATAACTGGCCCCGCCACCGGCTGGCTGTCGCTACTCCCGTTACCGAACGTAGTCGGCGCTGGTGCTTACCAAGCGGCAGTTGGTGCCGACCCCCGCGTCTGCGGCATGAGCGTGCGCGTCGAGGCGAAGGCCGCGCATGATGAGATGGCGGCTGTGGTGATCAGCGAAGTGGGCGGCTGGCCGATGGGCGAAACCCACGAGGACCTCACTGAGTACGCGATGGCGCAAGGCGCTGAGGGATACGACGTGCACGAGGTGCGACTGTGCAGGTGCGCGGCGTGCGGCGGACATGTCTTCGGCGTTCGTGGTGATCTTGAGGAGCACGCAGCGAAGCGCATATGTCGCAGCTGCGGTGCGCAGCATTTCATTGCGGGCAGCGGCCAGTACTGGGATGACGCTAGGTCGGCGTCATGGTCTGCGAGTGCGACGGGGATGGCGACGAAGAGGACTTCAACGTTGCGGTGGGCTACTCCCTGTACGCCGGTGGTGACGGAATCCGGGCGATCGCCATCACGAGCCGCTGTGTCGCGTGCGGTCGGCTCGGCTACTGGGACGACTGGATGGTGCGCGGCGGCGAGATGCACCTGTTAGATCTCGCGTAGGCCTTTATCGCACAACCAGAGAGGCACCCCTCGGCGCACTGACATCGGCAGTTCCGGATGGCGACGGCAGCTCCAGCCGTCACGCTGCATGCCGCGCGGGTTGCGGCAGAAGAGTGCGCTCGAGCGGCGCGCTACGGCAATCCGTTCCAGAACGCGCATTGATGGTCCGCCACAAAGTCGACGGGAGCGGTATGTCCGGCGGTGAGCGCGAGCACCGGACCTGAGCTGTGATAGCGGGGCCAGGATGGCGCTGCATCAACGTTGGGGTTGCCGGTTCGAGCGAACCGGGTCCAGTAGGAAATCATCAGCCCGGAGAGGGTCGGGTCTGGCGGCGGTGCGGGCGTGAACGTGAAGGTGCCGTCGAACAGGTATGGCAAATCGCTGCCGTGGGTGGCGCCCAGCGGAAACTCGCCGACGTGTCGACCGCCGTCCTGTTCGAACTCATAGGCGTATACCGGCGCGCGCCGGGCGGCGGCGTCGTCGGCGAGCAGGACCCGGCAGGCCCCGACCGCGTGTCCCCAGTCGGTGAGAAGGGTTGCGAGGGCGAGGCCCGGGCTGGGGTACGCGGTGACGGGGTAACGAGCAAGAACGCCCGGCGCTTGGTCCCCGAAGAGCTGCGTGACCACGGTTGGATAGTCCGTCGCGGTCAGCGGTGCACCACGCTGGTCGAACAGCGAGGCAACCGTCTGGCGCATCTCGTCGTGGGTGCTGCCCTGGATCAGAGGCACCGCGACGGCCGTTCCGTCTTGCAGGGCAAGCAACGGTTGCTGTGGTATGGCTGGAGTGCCGGCGACGAACTCCCAGCTCGTGCTGGATAGGCCGGCCGCGGTGAAGTCTTGCGGTACGCCGGTGCGGACGAGGTCCGCGGCGGGCTTTGCGCGCAGGCACGCCAGCGTGTCTGCCGCAGGTGGACACCCGAGCGCGGTGGCCACGACGGTACCGCGCTGCTGAGCAACGGTGCCGGTGATGAGGTCGTTGCCGCACGGTCCGCTTTGGACGATGGCCTTCTCGAATAGGCCGGTGGAGGAGGGAGCCGCGAGGTGGGCGCAGACGGCGATTCCGCCGGCGGACTGGCCGAACAGGGTCACGTTTGCCGGATTGCCGCCGAACGCGTGCGCATTGGCCCGTATCCATCGCAGCGCCGCCTGTTGATCGGCGAGCGCGTAGTTGCCGGCGTACGGGTCGTGTGCGGCAAGTTCCGGGAGGTCGAGGAAGCCTAGCGCGCCGAGCCGGTAATTGAGCGTCACAACAACCACCCGGCCCGACTCCACCAGGCGGGCCGGGTCGTAGTCCGATCCGGTCCCACCGGTGAATCCACCACCGTGCAACCACACCATGACCGGCAGCCGAGCGTCAGTGCGGGCGCCGGCGGGCGTGACGACATTCAAGTACAGGCAGTCCTCGTTGCCTACGGGTGGCTGCCCAGGCCGGCCTCGCTGCGGGCAAGGCTGACCGGGCGTCGTGGCGTCGCGGATACCCGTCCAAGACGCAGGCGCCTGCGGCGCCCGCCAGCGCAGCTCGCCCACCGGCGGGGCGGCGTAGGGAATACCCCGGAAGCTGTCGTGGTCAGCCTCCGCAACGCCCCGGACGACACCCCCGGTAGTTCGCGCCACTGGCGCGGACGACGCTCCTCCGATCCCGGGTTGGAACACGAATGCGCCCGCCGGAACCGCACCGACGAGCACAATCAGCACACGTGCAAGCTTCGAACGCATGGCGCCCAGCGTGGCCGATTCGTTCGGCAACGACGTCCACCAGCCAACGTATGTCGAAATACGTCGCTGGTGGTACGCGCCTTCAAAGAGCCGGTTCAGATCGTTGATCGCGGCGGTCGTTGCGGGTGCTGGTGACATGGTCGTCGGTGTGGGATGCCGCGACTGCGAACGAGGCGGCCCTGGTCGAAGGTTTCCACCGACCAGTCGATCTGGTGGACCACGTTCGCAGTAGGTAGCGCCCCTCCCGCCGCGCGGCATCGAACTCGTCGACGGACTCGTCCACGTCGGTCCGTCGGCATAGTGTCAACGGCTGATTGGAACCGCCCGGCGGGAGCCTACGCGATGTGACGTACCGCCGGCGCAGTCGCCTTCGTTCCCGGACGTAGTTCGGATTGCTACCAGGAGCCGACGACCGGGCCTGGTGGTTCGGGCATGATGCGGTTCAAGATCGGACGCGAAAAGGGAGCAGGTACCGATGGACGCCATTACACCGGTCTCGGACTCGAGCGCGAGGCTGCTGCGGACCGTGCTTTTTCTCGACGCGGCGGTCTTCTTCAGCGCCGCGCTGTTCAACTTCGGCCTCGAGGTCCGGCTGGGCTTCACCACGTTGCGCTTCGCCGATTCGATCTGGCAGGCGGGAACCGGCGAAACCGTCATCAGCGCGGTGCTGCTCGCGGCAGGGCTGACCGGAGGTCGCCGCTTGTCCTGGGTGGCGTTGGTGATGTCGGTGCTGGGCATAGCCTTCGGCCTCTCGTCGGACCGAGTGCAGGGAGCCGCCCGCGATCTACATGTCGTCATGATCGCGCTTGCCGTCCTCGTGTTGGCGCTGCTGTTGGCCACCGGCCGGCGGCCCGTGGCGGACCGCGCCGCGTCCCCCGAGGAGGCGAAATGACCGCCAACCGGTCGAGCCGCATGGACTACTGGCGACGACGGCCCCCTGCGGCCGCCGGAGTAGTGATGGCGCTCGCGGCGGCGGCATTCGCCGTCGTGTCCATCGTCCATTTCGGGGTCGACATTCCGGTCGGCTTCACCACCATCAGCGATTCCTTCCCCGGCGCCGCCCCTCCGGAGGCCATCATCGCGGCCGTCGTGGCGATCGGAGCGACCACCGTCCTCACGCGGCGGACAAAAAGCAGGGGAATTGCGCTGGGGACGACATCGTTCGCGCTCCTGGGCACCGTCTACGGGCTGAACATCACGCTGAACAGCACCCGTACCGGCGACGTCGCCTACCACCTCAGCATTCTGGCCACACTGCTCATCATCCTCGGCCTGCTGCTCGTGCCGGGCAGGTCGGATGCCCAACCGGCTCGGGACGTCAGGAATGACGTTCGTTCGTCGTCGTAGCGGCTGCCGGCGGCCGCCGGGTCCCACGGAGCGTGGCCGGTGGCCAGCCGGCCAGTCAACCTCGGGCGTCATCCGCACAGCACGCCACACTACTTCGTCACATCAGCGACACTGCCATTAGGAACGGAAGAGCCCTCCAACTGAACTAAGCCTACGTCGAGGGGTGCATGGCGGACGACCATGCGCCAGAGCCCACACCAGTCGACGTCTGGGCGGTGGAGCTCCACGTATTCTGCTTGAAAGAACGCCGGTAGCCAGCTCTGATGGCACAGCCCACGGGCTCTCTGCCGCCCGGATCGCTCGTCGATCGGTTGCCGACACCGAGACGGCTTCCGCGTCGGCACCTACAGGAACAGCACCAGATTGAAGTCAAAGTCGAGTGCACTGACATCGGCAGATCCACGCACACTCAGCGGCATGAGCGTGCGTCCCGCGGTACGCCATAACACGGCCGAGCACGCGCTGGCGGATCTCTGGCAAGGCTTGATTGTCGGGCGGATTCGCCCCTCACGCCGCTGCGACGCTGGCGGATCAGCGCAGCTCGGCTTCAGCCAGGCACCGACCCGATGAACGACGTGACGAGGCGGAGCAGGTCTGCTCGGCTCGCCGGCGTTATTGGAATGCCATTGGCTATCCGGCGGTGTGGTGCAGGACGCTGTCGAGGACGGTGACGGCGTGGCCGGTGAGGTGGACACGGTCGCCGTGGACGGCGGTGTGAACCAGGCCGGTGCGGGTGGAAGCCTGCAGCCCGGTGAGGCGGTCGCGGCCGAGGCGGTGCGACCAGTACGGGGCCAGGGCGGTGTGGGCGCTGCCGGTGACCGGGTCCTCGGGGATGCCATTGGCAGGTGCGAAGTAGCGGGAGACGAAGTCGTAGCCGCCGTCCCGGTGCGCCGCGGGGGCGGTAGCGATGACGCCGCGGATGACCTCGCGGCGGGTCAGGTGGGCCAGGGCGGCGAAGTCCGGGCTCAGGGCGCGAACCGTGGCCTCGCCACCGACAACGGCGAGCAGGTCGCCGAGGGCGCCGGTGCGGTACGTGGCTTCGGGTTCGGCGCCGAGGGCGTCGGCGATGCCGTCGGGGGCCGGTGCCTCGGTGGGAGGCGCGGCCGGGAAGTCGAGGGTAATGGTGCCGTCGTGGCGGGTGTTGGCGATCAGGATGCCGCCGGGGCTGGCGAAGCGGACGGTGCTGGGGGTTGCGTGGTCGCTGTACAGGGCATGGGCGGTGGCCAGGGTGGCGTGGCCGCACAGGTTGGCTTCGCCAGCGGGGGTGAACCAGCGCAGTGCCCAGTCGGCGTTGGAGGTCTCGGGTAGGGGGTGGGCGAAGGCGGTCTCGAGGTTCATCTCGGCGGCGACCCGACGCATCCACGCCTCGTCGGGCCAGGCGCCGGTGTCGAGCAGGCAGACGGCGGCGGGGTTGCCGGCGAACGGCCGGTCGGTGAACGCGTCGATGACCCGGATCCGCATGGGGGAACTGTAGGACGGCGCGATGGAGCGGGTCTACGGCGTACTCGGGCAGGTGCACCCGTGGCGGGAGCACGGATTGGCACGTCGCAGGGGAGACGATTCTCCGGATTCGATGAGCGCGCCCAGCCACGCGACGGCGACTTCGCCGTGCCGACCGCCGACCCGCGGTTGATGTTCCGCGCCTCTGCTGGTGCGGGAGTCCAGCAGCGGCGAGCTCGGCATCGTGCTGGGCATCGCGCTGCTGTGCCCCGCTGTAATCGCGTCCTCTCATCGGCATGTGCGGACGTCGCCCGCCTCTGAAACGAGAGCCCACCGGTCCTGACGCCTTCGGGTCCGCCGAAGAGGTCTCCAAGCCGACGGGCCTGGTCAGAGCGTTGCCCATGGGATTTGCGTCCCGAATGACGACACGGCTGACGCGCCCATGACCGACAGCCGAAACGCCGCGCGTCGATGTCCACCCAATGTGCCGCAGCGAAGCTCAGCGGCCCGAGATACCGGGCCGCGCTAGCCGTCTTGGGAGCAGCGAGAGGTGACCACTTCGGACATCACTGGGAGGTCAAGCGGTCAAGGCGCGGCGTTACTGCTGGTCAGCAGCTCCGCTCGCGCCGGGACGGTAGAGCTCTTCGGAAGGGTGACCACTTCGCTGATCTGCACCCAATCTGCTCCCAACGCAAGGCCCAGTCACCGCACCCAGTCATTACCGCTCTGACCTGCTCACACTCCCCCACCAGCCGGGATAGACAGCAGTTGACGTCCGTTCAAAACCGTTGAGCACTCCGGTGTGAACCAGGACGCCGCACCGACTCTGACCTGCACAAACGTGGAGCCGCAGGAAAGGGTGGGTGCAGTTGAGGAACGTTCGACGCCGTTGGGCGCAGTTCAAGGCCGTTCAGGGCAGCCCGTTGCTCCCAACCTGCTCCCTCCAACCGGGCTCGCGGTAGCCGGCGGCGTATGTGGATCCGGTGGGCGGCGCCCCGACGTCTTGAGCGCCGTCAGCCAGCATCCGCGGTCGGACTGGTGTCGCGCTCGACCGCGGACGGATCTATGCCGGCTCGCGCACGCCGCCGGCGTTGCCACCATCGTCTGGCGTCGGTTCGGCCGGGGCTTCGGGCAATTCGTCCGGTGCCGGCTAGCGCACCCACAACTTCTGGTAGTTGGCGGCGTAGGGCCGGTAGGTCGGGTTACCGGAGTAGGCGGCGTGGACCTGGTAGGTCCCGGGACGCAGGTCGGCGGTCCGCAGTTCGACGACCGCCTTGCCATCCATCAGTGGTACGACCTGCACGGTGCCGCCGAAGGTGACGGTGACCTCGCCGGTCGGGGTCGGAGCGTGATGCTTCGGTCCGCCCGCCGGCTCGACGGTCACGGTCAACCTGACGTTTCCCCGCGGGCTGCGCGGTCACGTCTGCTAGTGGGTGGACATGCAGCCGATCCCCACCCCCTATGGTCCGGCCCGGGGACCGGTGGTCGGTGGCCTGCGGCTGTGGCTGCTCCACCAGACTGTGGCCGTGCCCAGCAACCGGGCGGCGACCTCGCCGACCAGATCAGCTTCGCCAGCGCGCTGACAGGCGCGCCAGGGGCCGGCTTTCGAGCTGCGGACAATGCGCGCGCCTGTGGACAGCCCCTTCCCCTCACGGGCATAGCAGCGACGGAACACCGCGCGGCGCCACAGCCGTCTTGATCAGGCCTGCGCCTTGTTCGCGACGTGGAACTCCAGCCGCGCGCTTGGTAGGTGGAGCGCGGCGTGGCCGTCGAGGATCTTTCCCACCCGGGTCCTGGAACGGGAGGATCCAGGGCGATTCCGTGCCGGCTCGGAGGACGCCGTAGATCCAGTAACGCCCCGGTAGCTACAGGGTGTTCGGCCGCCACTGAACTCGGGCTAGATCACGGGACGGAACGCGGGCCGAGGCAAGAGTCTGCGATGACTGTTGCGACGTCTACCCATCTGATTTCCGCACCTCTGTTACCGGGGACCGCCGGAGAAACCACAGAGGTGGCCGACCACGATGGCGGCTGTGCGCCCCCCATTCGCCTCCCTTTGGGGGGTGGGCATCATGGAGCGGTGGATGCCGGCCTGCGCGACGATCTTGTGAGGGCGTCGCTGGTGATGGCGACCGGCGACGATGCCGGGCAGCGACGCGCGGCACTGGAGTGGTTCACCGCGGCCCGTCCTGCCTTGATGGAGCTGGTCAAGGCTGGCGCACCGGATTCAGCGGAGCTGTTGAATTGGATGATTCCCTTTCTGGTGGTGCTAAGGGACTGGCCGGCGCTTGCTGAGCAGAGCGAACGAGGCCGCCGCATTGCCGTACTCGCCGATGATTTCCTGATCTTCACGCAGAATCTTGGCATAGCCATGCAGCACCTTGAGCGTGACGCGGCGGCGGAGCGGTTGTTTCGCGAGGTCGTCGACGGGGCCGAGCGCATCGGTGAGGAGGGCTTGCGCGCCCGGGCCCTCGCCCACCTCGGTCAGCTGCGGCGACAAGCGCGCGTCCATGACGAAGCGGCGGATCTGTATCACCGGTCGGCCCTCGCCTATCGCGCGTGCGGTGACCGGGCCGGCGAAGCGCGTGCTCTCGGCGACGTCTCGCAGATGGTCAGCGCGATGGGGCACCACGAGGCAGCGATCCGGTACGCCGAGCAGTCGCGGGAGCTGTTCCGGGGCGCTGGCGATCTCGAGGGTGAGGCACGTGCCGTCCGGGCGCTCGCTGGAGCGCGCATGGTCCAAGACCGCGTCGACGCCGCCCTGGAGCTCTTAGACGAGGGGGTCGCCCTGTTCGACGCCGTGCCGTCGCCGTCCGCCGCTGCCGAAGCGGCCTTCGCCGCGAGTGATTTCTTGGCACGGAGGTGCGGTGATCTTCCCGGTGCCATCCGCTACGCGGAGCTGGCCGAGGCACGCCTTCCAGAGGACCCGCAGGTTGTTGCGTGGCGGACGCGACTGGAGACGGAGGCGGACCTTTGCCAACTGTGCGCGGCTCCCAGCAGGGCTGCAGGTGAGCGGCTGGTGGCGGCGCGGCCGTTGCTCCGTACCGAACTCGCCCTTGATCTTGCTCTTCAGCTTCGCCGCGACTGCTCTGCTCGGGAACGCCGCCGGTTGGACGTGTTGGTGGCGCATCCGGACTCGGCCCTGGCCGCACGGCTAGAGGCGCAGTGGCGGTTATTGCAGGATCTGTCGGCTGGGACCGAGCTGCCGGACCGGTTGCGTGGTCTGCTCCGCCAGTCGCTGCTGGACGACGGGGAGCAGAGCGGGAGGTTGCTAGAGTCAATGGTCGCGGCAGTGCCCGCGGATCGATATCCCGCCGTACACGGCTTGCTGCTCTTCCAGCGGGCGCTGGCGGTCGAGGCCGGCGCGGAAGGCCGCCGGCGCGAAGCCATCGATCTGGCTTCCGCGGCGGCGGATCTGCTGGAACGGGCGGGCGCGGAAGAACTGTCCGCCGCTGCACTGGCGATGGTGGGAAGTTGGTGGCGTCGGCTGGGCGGCCCCGATCCGCGCGGTGAGGCCGACGAAGCGATCCGAGCGCTGCGGCGTGTTCTGCGGACCTACCGCCGCCGGACTCATCCCGCCGAATGGGCGAGCACGATGTTGTCGCTCGGCAACGCCTACCTTGAGTACCCTGTGGACCGGCGCGCGTCCGCACTCCGGGCGCAGGACCGGATCACCGCGGCGCTGACGGTCCTGACCCTCGAGCACGACCCGCAGGCCCATGCGACCGCGCTGATGGATCTAGGCCTCGCCTGGTCGGCGGAGGAGCTGGCAGAGATTCCCGGTAGCCTCGCCCGCGCAGAGGAGAACCTGGCTCGGGCGCTACCGCTGCTGCGGGACCCCGGCACGGTGGCCGCGTGCCACACGAATCTCAGCCTCGTCCTCCGCGCCCACATCGAGGGCGATCGAGACGCAAACCTCGACCGGGCGTTGCACCACGCCCGCGCCGCCCAGGCCTACTACGACGCCGAAGGAGGCCCGGCGGACCGCGCGGACGCCGCGAATGCCGTCGGCACTGTCCTCGCGATGCGAGCCACCGCGGAAGGCAGACCCGCTCCGGCCGAGGCGATCGAAAGCTTTCGCGGCGCTCTGGCGCTCGTGCCGGTCGACCGAGCGCCGCTGACCCACGCCGGCATCGCAGGGAACCTGGCCAACGCTCTGGAGTCATGGATGACGCAGGACGCCGCGCACCTCGCCGAGGCGCTGCGCCTTTACGAGACGGCGGTGCGGCTGTTCCGGCGCCACGGCGCCGGCCGCGAGGAAAGCAAGGCCAGTCGCAATTTCGCGTACGCGCTGAGTCGGCTACCCGACCCGGACCACGACCGCATCGTCGCGCTCCTTGACCGAAGCCTCGCCGGTCGGCCGGTCGCCGAGGTCCCCGGGCAGTGGGTGGAGTCGGCCGTCGACCTCGCGGAGGCCCTGACCGCACGCGGTCGAGCCAGCGATGCGCAATTGGCAACGGAACTGCTCGAACGCTGTCGTCAACTGGTGACCGTGGGCAGGGCCTCCCACCAAGCCGGCAGGGTTTACGCGACCCTCGGGCATCGGTGCGGGGCCGCGGAGGACTGGCTGCGGGCGGCACAGTTCTTCCGCGAGGCCGTTGCAGAGGTTGAAAACAGCTACGGCACAGTCGTGGCCGGTTCCGGCCGCGAGGCGGAACTGTCCCGCGCGGCCGGCCTGCACCAGGACACCGCGTACGCCCTCGCCCGGTGTGGCCGGTTCGAGGAGGCAGTGACGGTGCTCGAAGACGGCAGGGCACGCGAACTCGGCCGGTTGCTCGACCGCGACCGCAGCGACATCGACCGGCTGCGCGCACGGGCCTCACGACAGGCAGAGGAGTACGAGGCCGCCGTCACTCTGCTCGCGGACGCGGAGCGCCAGCAACGCATCCTGATGCCCGAGGACGAGGCCCAGCGCTGGCAGGTACGCGGCATGCTGGCCGATGCGCAGGCCCGGCTGAGAGCGGTACTGGAGGCGATCCGGGCGCTACCCGGCTTTGCGGACTTCGCAAAGCGACCGGTTGACGCGCCGTTTCGCGCATCGGCGCCCGAGGCGCCGCTCTGCTACCTGCTCACCGCCCGGCTCGGCAGCGCCGCCCTGCTCGTCACCGCCTCCCGTGAAATCATCCCCCGCTTCGCCCCGCTGACCGTCAACGTCCTCTTCGATACGTTGGTCTCCGCCGAGGCCGCCTACGACGACGCGGTGCTCGATCTAATCGGGAGCAGCTTCCTCGGTACGGTCGGCGAGTTGCTGGCCGAGCAGGGCGCGCCAGCCGTGGTCCTAGTGCCGACGGGACTGCTCGGCGCCCTGCCATTGCACGCCGCGCGCTACCGCAGAGCCGGCCGGACCCGTCACCTCATCGACGACGCCGACGTCTCGTACACGCCGTCCGCTCGGGCACTGCTCGCCGCGCAAGACGTGGCGCCGTCCGAGCGGCCCCGGCTGCTCACGGCGTGCCCCGAGGACGCGTTACCCCATACCGTGCAAGAGGTCACTGCGGTGCAGAGGCTCTTCACCGGTCCGGTGCACAACCTCTTCGGAGCGGAGGCCACCCGGGAGGCGGTCCTCGCCGGGGTCCGCGACGCCACCCACGTTCATCTCGCCTGCCACGGCAGCTACGACCCGGTGCAGCCATTGCGGTCGTGCCTGTACCTCGCGGGACTCGACCAGCTGAGCGCACTCGACCTTTTCGACCACGGTCTCCTGCGCGATGTGCAACTGGTCGTCGCCTCCGCCTGCGAGAGCGCGGTCACCGACATCGCTCGCACCCCGGATGAGGCGTTCGGACTTCCGGGGCTGCTCGGCTACTGCGGAGCGGCGACTGTGGTCGGCTCGCTGTGGAACGTGAACGACAAGTTCGCGGCCCTGCTGATCAGCCGCTTCTACTCACACTACCGGGACGGCGACACTCCCGCCCGGGCTCTGGCCAGGGCCCAGCGATGGCTGCGCGACGCCGGTCCCACGGACCTAACAAAGTTCGCGGCCGAGACCGGAGTGTCTTCCGGGCCGCGCCTTGTGGCCGCGCTGCCTCAGATGTGGGCCGCCTTCGTGGTGGTCGGGAGTTCCGGCAGGCCAGTGGAGTCCTGACGCTGCCCGAAGGCGGCCTATGCGATTCTCGGTGCCCGGCGTGGGCGTGCATGCCCACGCCGCCGCTCGGTCAGGATGCGCAGAGGTGTGCCGCGGGGTGCAATGCGTACGGCATCTCGTCTGCGCCGCCCCGTGCACGGCCTGGGCAACTCTCGCAGCCACCGCGTCCATAGGGCGCCGACGACGTGGCGGTATCCGGCCAGTTGAAAGGCGGAGGACGGTTGAACCACCTTGTCGGTGAGCGCCCGCCCCGGTTTTGCCGTGGAACAGACTGACAGGAACGCCGGCTCTCCGTCGGCTCGCAGCCCCACGACGTCCCGGACGGTTAGCATCGGCTAGCCGGGCTCGCCAAGGACGAAACCGCCCTTCGGCGGTCGTGTAGGCAAAGTGACAGCGTGGCAGGCGCAATGGGCGCTCCGATACCGGCGGAAGCGCGGCGAGCACGCCTGCCGGGATGACCTGTCACGGCGGCAACACCGCCGACGGGGCACCCGCGACCCTCCTGGCCGTGCCCAGCAGCGCATCTGGTCCCGGCGTTGCCAGCTCGGCCGGTACCCAATCCTGGACGTTCGCGCTGTCAGGGGCCGAACAACCTGAGCACCGCAGCCACGGCCAGCAGAACCAGCGCCAGCATCAGCGTGGTGATCGCGGTGTTCACCGCGCGATACTTCCGGCTCGCTACGGTCGCATTGCCCCAGATTTGTCCGGACAATTCCATGAGCATGGCCGGGCGATCTGCGATCAGCTCTGTAAAGGCTCGGGCGTACGCGTCGGTGTCGCGTGGGAAGCGGTGCGTGATGCCGCGGTAGTAGAGCAGGCTCAACGGCGCCGGCCCGACGGACAGGCGCGGACGCAGTGCGGCTCCCGCGCTGACGGCGGCCACCACCACTGCGGCTGCGGTAGCCGATGCCACGACGGCGAAGGCAACGCCCGGCTTCTTCGCCTGGCTGACGAGGGCGTAAAGCAGTCCCGCAACCACCCCGGTAGACGCCAGAGTGGCGGCCGCCTTGGTTTCCGCATGCTTGACCCACTCGACCACGAGCATCAGGGTGCGCCAGGCGTCGTCCGCCGCCGGAGGTTCAGGCGGTGGCGGCGGTGAAGAGACAGGCCGTCGTTGACCGGGCGAGCGTCGTAGAAGTGCCATCGGATCCCCTTACTCTCACGGTCGTGCCGAGCCGATCCACACCCAGGCCAACCCGGTGTACTCCTTCAATTCGACGAGATGGCGCTCGAACCGCTCGGGTGCGAGCCGCACCCAACCGGGGCGAATCACGAACCGGTGCAGCGTGTCCGACACCATGGCGACCAGATCTACCCCGGGATTGCCGTTGACGGCTTCGCGCAGCGGGGAACTGTTGAGCAGGCGGGAGATCTCGAGTATGGCTTCGCCGGAAAAACCCAGGTCGCCTATGCCGGCAAGGCCGACCGAGGTGGCCACCCGGAGGCGGATCCGGTCCTGGTAGCGCGCGTTGTCGTCGGCCAGTTCGCGGTCGAAGCCGTCTAGGAGTCGCGGCAGAGCTTTGTGCAGCTGAATCTGCGACGGCAGGAACACGTTCATGCCGTCGCCGGTGTGCTGACGATCGGTGTCGGTCAGGCGGAGGCCGAGGCCCCACAGTACGCGGCGGCACGTCTCGGCGAGCCGTTTCTGCGCGTCCGCCTGGGCCGGCCCGGAGCGGCCGCTGTACCCGACGATGTCCACGCCGAAGCCCAACCGCAGCTCGAGCCTTGGGCCGTCCTTGTCGTCATCGGTGGCCGGGTCAGCTGGTGGGGCGTCCATGACAGAAGGCACCGCGTTGCCACGCACGGGTCCGGGGTCGACGAGTACGCCGCGTACGGCCTTAACCTGCTCCAATACCGTCTCCAGGTAGGAGATGTCGTCCGGAAGTTGCCGGCACAGCCATTCGCCGAGGGACCGGTCGCCTCCGAACGGACGGTCGTACGCCGAGTGCATATTGTCCAGCGCGATGTCGACCGTGCGGAGCATCGCCCGCAAGGCGGACAGTGTGCTGATCAACCGCAGCTCGTCGGCGCGTGGCACGGTGCCCCGGTCCGGGCCGGATGCCGGGTTCAGCCGGGCGGTGATCTCAGCCTCGAGTTGGCGCAACGGGCGGCCGTCGCCGCGCACCCGGTCCTGGTAGCGCAGCTTGCTGGCGTGCAGCAAGTACCGGCCCAGGGACGGAAGCACAGAGGTGCCGTCGCTCCACGTGAAGCCGCTGAGCGCATCGTCGTCCTGCCCAGTGGCGAGCACGACGAACCGGCGGTGGGAGCCGTTGCCGGCCGCGGAGGTCTCCCAGACAGCCAGACCGTGCGGGGTGCGGTGCCCGTCGGTCCACCAGTCGGGTCTGTCGGCCGGATCTGCCGGCAGGGCGGCACGGACCGCATCGGTGAGCGTCGCGAGTTCTGAACTGGGGGTCGGTGCCTTCGCCTGGAAGATCACCGCGAGCCCGAGGAAGGCACTGGTGCCGTCCGACGCCAGCCTCCGCCACCACCGATCGAAATCGATCCATCCTGGAGCGCCGCCTTCGCCGCCGCGCGGACCGGCGAAGGCGACTGAAAGGTTCAGGACGTCGTGTTCGCGGCGCACGATGGCCTGATAATTGACGCCCGGATCCTGCCGGCCCGCCAGCGCCTGGTCCGCGCCGACCTCCAACACTGTGTCGGGCAGCTCCGCGGGCACGCGCGGAATCGGCTCGGTCATCACCCGCCGACACCGGCGCCAGATGTGATCCAGCTGGCGCCGGGCCGCACCGGCGTTCGGGCCGTCCAGCGGCGCGAACAGGTGCGCCACGAACTCCTGTTCAACGAGCGTTGGAGACACGCTCACCGTCCGGCCGGTCGTCCGCCGTCACGTCTGTCCGCAGCGCGATGCCGTCGAGGGCGTGCACGAGCCGGTTCTGGCGATCCCGAACCGGCTCGCTCGGCTGGCTCGCCGGTTTTGTCCCGATGCCGCGCAGCCGGACGGGACCGTGCACTTCGAGATCAGCTGTCGCCGCTCGCAGCCCGGCCGGATCACCGGCCGCGAACGCCTCTTCCATGGACCGCAGGATGTCCTCGACACGCTCCCATCGTTCAGGGGCGAGTCGCCAGTCCGCCACGTCTCGCAGGACGTTGAGTGCGTCGGTGACAGTCTCCGGATCCCACCGAGTGTCCATAGTTGCTCACTGTATCCGGCCACGACAGCTGGGGATCATCCGAAGCGGGCGGAATGGTCGGCGCCCAGGTGCAGGTGGGCCGCCCAGGCCGTGGGCCGCTCCGGGTATCTGTCATAAAGCTCCGAGACGGTCGCCTGCAGCGCCCGGGCCGGGGTCGTGTCCCGCATGTGCGCATACGCACGGTCGGCGGCGCGGACCGCAACGGCGTCCGGCATCGGCCAGAACGTCGCTATGACGTCCGAGAATCCGGCCCACTGCAGTGCCGAGGCGAGATGGATGTTCTCGTCGGGGAGGCCAGGGCCGCCTCGAGCGGTCGAGCAGGCAGATAGGTAGGCGAGCGCCCTTGTTCGCGTCGTCGCGTTCCGGAGAGCGAAGAGGTCACGGACGCGCAGTGGGCCGTCGTGCAGCGAGAGATGACTGTCCGACGGGCGGGCCAGATCCGTGGTCGCGTGGCAGGCGAAGTGCGCCCAGTCCGCTTCGGCGAGCAGGTCGAGAACCCGGCGCCGGGTCGCTTCGTCCGCGGCGACCGCGACGGTGGCGTCGCCGAGGTGCCGGGCGACGATGTCGGCCTCCCGTCGCGCCCCTGGCAATGCGAGATCATCGTCGCTCTGCGGGACGGCCACGGTCAGCGGACTGCGCACCAGGCGCGGGGCGCCGGGCTCGAGGCTGCGTAGCGTCGTGGCGTACGAGCTGATCACCTGATGTACGGCGGACCTGGACGTGCCCTCCCCAGCGCGGTGGTGCCCGGCAGCGTGCACGGGGAGGAAGGACAGCGGGCCGGTCGGCATCCACCAGAGCCGCACCGGCACACCAATCTGCGCGCACCGGGCGAGCACAGGTCCGGTTACGGCGTCCCAGAGCCAGGCCAGCGTCTCCAGCAGACCCTCGTCGGTGATCTCAGCCAGGTCCGACGCGTGCCGGGTCACGTCACCCACGGTGAGACCCGGCAGCGGAACGAGGCAGGTGGTGGCCGTGGACGTCAGGACCAACGCGTCACACCGCTGCGGGGCAACGTTGACGATCACCACCGTCCGGTCACCGAGCCCCGCGCGCAGCGCCGCCACCCGCGGCGCACGCAGGAAATCACTCAGCTGGTCAGTAGCGCGGATCTCAGCGAGGACGGCGTCGCGCTCTAGCACGATGCTTTGCCGGCTCCAGGCAGTGGCGGAGCCTTCACGCTCGCCCGATTCCAGCAGCCTGTGTAGCGCGTCGAGACGATCCGCCAGTTCGGGCACGCGCCGGCGCACGTGGTCGGTGCCGGCTGTGGCACCCAGCGCTTGGGCGACCATGACGCCGCGGCCGCGTTCCAGCACCTCGACCGCGGTGTCCAGGTCCCCCAGCTCAATCGCGCAGGCAGCTGCGGTCGTGGCGAGGGCCGGGAACCGCCCGAGCAGGCGTTCTTGGTCGTCCCGGCGCAGGCCGAGCCAGGCGACCAGGTCCAGCAGGTCGATCGCCCGGGTAAACCCGTCAAGTGCCTCGCGGCTGTCGCCCGCACGTAACCGCAGGTGCCCGAGGGCCTGCGCGGCGAGGGCACGCGACTGGGCTGGCGCCGCTCGGGTGGAAACCAGCCGTTCGTACGCGCGGGCGGCTTCCTCCTGTGCGTCGCGTTCTCCGGTGCGCTGGTGCCCCAGTTCGTGGGCCCGGCCGAGGTTCAGCAGCGCCTCAGCGAGCTCCGGGTCCTCGGGTCCCGCCGCGCCAACCGCCTCGCTCAGCACGGCGATCGCACGGGACAGCCCAGCCGCCGCAGGTGTCAACGTCGCCGCGCTGAGCAGCACCGAACCCAGGTTCGCGAGGTGCATGAGGCGCTCCGGACGACCCAGCACGGTCGTGCCAGCGGCGGTTCTCAGCAGCTCGGCCGCCTCGTCCAACACGTCCGGGTCTGCCGTGCTGACTCCCCTGCGGTGCAGCGCGTTGGCAAGATCCGCCTGATGACGAGAATGCTCCGGATCGTCGGGTGCGGACTGCGCGACCACGTCCCGCAGCAGCCGCACAGACTCATCGAGCGCTGCAGTGTCCGCGAGCGCGTCGTAGCGGTTCCGCAGGGCGATCGCCAGATTTCCCCGGTACGCCGGAACGTCCGGATGGTCGTCGGGGAGCAGCCAGGCCGCCTCCCGCCGGGCCCCGATTGCCTCGTCGAGCGCGGCCACGTCGCCTGTCCGGGTGAACAACACCCGGCAGGCGGTGGCAAACCAGCTGAGCCAGAGCGGCCTGTCCGGGTCGTTCGACGGCACGTCCCGCAGGCAGGAGTGCAGCCGGTGGACCGCCTCGAGCAGCGGCTTCTGATCGCCGGTCACCTGCGCCAGGGCGGTGAGCACACGGCCGAGCGCTGCGAGGCAGCCCGGCACGGCCGGGTGGTCGGGCGGCACGAGTGCGACGGCTGCCCGCGCCGCTTCGAGCGCCTCGGTGAGGTGCTTTCGCCCGCCGGTGTGGTCCCATGCGTACATCAGAGTGTTGGCCAGATTGCTGAGGATCTGTGCTGCGGCGTCCGGCCTGCCTGGGACGGCGTCGGCAGCGGCGCGATGCGCCGCAACAGCGCCCGGCAGCAGGTCTAGCCGGCTCGTGTGTTCCATCGTGCGCAGCAGGCCGAGGCCCAGGTTGGCCTGGGCCTCGAAATAGCCGGGCGCATCCGCGCCGAGGTCGCCGGCGGCCGATCGCAGCAGCTGCAGCGCCTCCTCGAGCACGCCGCGGCGTCCCATCCGTTCGCTCACCCGAAGCAGGCACATTCCGAGATGGGAGCGCCATATGGGGGGAGCCGAACCGGCCGCGCGGTCGAGCGCCTTCCGGTACGCGTGCTCGGCCGCCCGCATCGGCGCCGGATCGCCGGTCGCCTCGAAGAGCCAGTACCACGCCGTCCCCACCGTGGCGACGTGGGCGGGGGGAGCGGCGCCGAGATCGACTAGGGCGGCCAGCGCATGTACGGCCCGGCGGAGGCCGTCCACGTCGCCTTCCTGACGGGCTTGCTGGACCAGCTGACGAGTCAGCACATACGAGGCTTCGGAATCCCTCACGGTTCATGTCTCGAAATAGACGAAGGCCGCCCGAGCGCCGGCTGATCCCCGAACTTGTGCCCGAACCTCCGACTCAGCCCGCCCGCGGCCACCAAGGTGGAGTCATTCACCCGTACCTCGGGCAGGCGCAGAGTCGCTCGTTGCCCCAAGGCAGAGGGCCGCCTCCAAAGATCACCCGCAGAGCCGACGCGATCCACAGTCGTAGATTACGGTGTGCACTCCCAACTTCGGGAGTGTGGATCTAACGGCACCTCTTTGCTGCCGGCAGGTTGACAAGAGAGGTGCCGTTAGCGAGACAGCCCCGGGCCGATCGGGCAGGCCGAAGATGGCTTCCTGGGCCGCACGGGCGAGGGTGGCCTGGGTGGAGGCGGGTAGGCCGAGCCTGTTCCAGTGGAAGATCACGTGCAAGGCGATTACTGCCCGCAGGCCACGTGTTAGGGCGCCCGTGTCCCTTTGGCGGTGTAGGGCTGGTGACCCGTCTCGGAGTGGGCCGCCCCCGCACCTGCCCCGACCTGGTCCTGGCCGACAAGGCCTACACCAGCCGCGGTAACCGTGCCTACCTGCGCAAGCGTGGCATCAAGGCGTGCATCCCCAGCAAGAAGGACCAGGACGCCCACCGCAAAGCCAAGGGCAGCCGCGGTGGACGCCCGCCGACGTTCGACCGAGATCTCTACCGGATGCGACATGCCGTCGAGAACGGCATCAACAGGCTCAAGCGCCACGGCGGCGTGGCCACCCGCTACGACAAGTTGGCCGTCAGGTTCCAGGCCATCCTGAGCATCACCATCATCTGCGAATGGCTCTGACCGGGCTTATGAAACACGCCTTAGTTGCCCGGGCACGGCCAGGGATAGATGGTGGCTCCCGCCATCGCGGCCTCAAACGACTGTAAGCCCGCCATCCTCGTACGCGCTGCGCGCGGGAGGTGGAGCCTCCAACAGCTCAACCCAAGACTGCTCACCCAACCCGATCTCGATCCGAAGCCGGATAGGGGTGTCGTGGTAGTCCTTCCGCCACGCGGCATCGCCACCCGAATACCAGCTCGGTGCTGTCGACCGCTCGAGGGTGAACAGCCACGAGTCCGTCACAGCCCGGCCTTCCTGCGTGGCGGTCCGCCCTCCCCGGTCCGCACCGTCGGTTCCGGGACGCAGCCGGAACGGTCCCCACACCTGCCGCTGCCATTCCTCCTCTGAGTAGCCGCGGTGGGTGCCGGGGAAGACGCGGCCTTTATCGTTGCGGACCTCCACGCGAATCCACTCGTACCGCTCCACCTCGCGCGGCCCGAGCAGCTTCACGCTCAACAGTCCCGTGTCGGGGCTGAACCGCAGATCGGCGGTCACGTCCAAGACGGGCCGCATCTCCCGGTGCCGACGCCGTGCCTCAGCGTGGGCTTGGTCCCTTCGAGTGCCGGCGGAGGTGCGCCACGCCAACGTGGCGACGGCCGCCCCCACGGCAGCGAACGGCACCCCCACCAGGGCGGCAACGTCTGCGGCGTTCACTTTTCGCCCGTCCACTGCTTGGCGGACGGCCGAGACAGCGCCACACCAATCCCAACAGCGAGCGGCACCACCAGCAGTGCCACAGTCGGGTTAGACAGCGACACCAAGCCCAGCAGAATCGCTAGCAGATATCCGAGCAGCACGGCCGGACCCCAACGGCGTTGCAGACCGAGGGCGGCCACGAGACATGCGGCACCGACCGTTCCGAGAAACAGAACCGCAGCCAACCGGTCCGAGCCGGCGGCGGCGTTGAGGGCTGCGCCCACCACCATCGTCGCGCCGACGATCCAGTACAGGCCGACGGGGATGAGGACGCTGTTGGGCATCGGCCCGTGGTATCGAGCACTATTCACGGGCGCATGGTCGCCGACGACGCCACCACGAACACGGGTCGTGTCAGGTAGGCGACAACACTTCGTGATCGTTCTCCCGCGTCAAGGCCCCTTGACCTGCTTAGACCGTGAAGATGGCTGATCAGCGCCGCAGATCGGCCTCGCCGACCGCCAGGAGCCACTCGATCAGCAACTCCAGAGCGCCCTGACCGACGGCGAGCAGAGCGCGGAGGGGCTTCTTCGGGGACGCCGAAGAGGTCACCAGCCTGAAGGGGCTGGTCAGGGCGCTGCCCGTGGGATCGGTGTCTTAGATGACGGAACCGCCGCGGACTCCAGCACGCCCACCCGTAACGCTGCACACCGATTTGCAGCACATCCACAGACGTGGCCTTAAGCGAACTGAAACGCCGGTCGGCGCCAGCCATCCCAAAGCAGCAACCTGTGACCACTTCGACCTCTACTGGGAGGTCATGCCGCACCGCTCGACCGCATCGCCACAGGTCAAAGCGCTCGTCTCTGTCCGGCGCCGGTGAGCACTTCGGGCGCGGTGACCTCTTCGCCAACCTGCCCCCAATCTGCTCCCAGTTGCAAGGCAAGGTCAACCATCGGCTCCTTACTGCCGTGACCTGCGCACACTCCCCCAGCAGGCAACATAGAGACTTGTCGACCGCTGTGCAGAACCGCGGAGCGCTCCGCGGTGAAACAGGACGCCCCACCGACTCTGACCTGCGGCAACGTGGAGCCGCCGGCAGGGGTGGGTGCAGTTGAGCGCCGTTCGATGCCGTTGGACGCAGTTCAAGGCCGTTCAGGGCACCCCGCTGCTCCCAACCTGCTCCCCCAACCCGGCTCGCACCGGCTCGCCGACCGCCGGCCGTCGACCGCTCGTAAGCTGCCGGCCCAGTGCTTTGGCTGGCACCAGCGCTGGCCCCCAACAGCCGCATCGGTTGATCGGGAAGTACGCTCACGATCGCCGCGCATTGTCAGCGGCAGATGTGGATACTTGATCAGCGTGAGCGCCGGGCGCCGGATGCGCCGCTCCGCCGTCGGCGTGGCGAGAGCATCGGCTGGCAGTATGGCCCGGTGACGCATGTGGAGATCAACGGCGGCCCGGCGGATGTCGGTGCGGTGTATCGGGCAGCAACCTGGAACTACGGCCATTTCACGTCTATGCAGGTACGTCGCCGTGCAGTGGCCGGCCTGGCCCTTCATCTTCGCCGCCTGCGCGGGGGTTCGGCCGCGCTCTTTCCCGATGCCACGTCGCCCTCGGACGACGAGATCAGGGCGTTCATCGACCACGCGCTGCGGAATGAGCAGGACGCCTCCGTGCGGGTCACTGTTCTTCCGAGTCTGACGAACGGTGCCAGTACGGACGTCATGGTGTCCGTTTCCGAGCCGGCCCGGGAGGCTCCACGCCCACCGCTGCGGGTTCGAACCATTCGGTACGAGCGGGAGTTGCCCCATCTCAAGCACATGGCGACGATGGGTCTGACCTATCACTACCTGCAGGCTCGCCGCGCCGGATTCGACGACGTGCTTTTCGCCGGGCAGGACGGCTTCCTGCGTGAGGGCTCGGTGTGGAATATCGCCTTCTGGGACGGCGACCGGGCCATCTGGCCTGAAGCCCCGATGCTGGCCGGCATCACCATGCAGGTGCTTCGGCTGGGCATGCGAAGGCTTGGCATTCCTGACGAGACGCGGCGCTTGACGCGGGAATCACTGAACGGCATGAGAGCCGCCGCCGCAACCAACTCGCACTGCCCAGCGCAGCCGATCGCCGCCGTGGACGAGACAGCCTTCCCCGGCGACGAAGCACTTGCCACCCTGCTGCAGCGCGCCTGGCAGGAGGCTCTCTGGGAGCCGGTCCGCACAGCTCATTAGGAGCCGTTGTCCCAGGTGTGGAGACGCGCCGTCATCGACATGAGCGGACGCTGCCCTACCGCCTCCGAGGGACAACCCTGACGGCTTCGAGCCCGCCGAAGCGGTCTCCCAGCAAGGAGCCCTGGTCAGGACGTTGCCCGTGGGATCGATGTCCCAGATGACGGACCCTCAGCGGACCTCAGCCCGCCGACCCGCAACGCTCTACATCGATTTGCAGCGCACCTGCAGAAGCGGCGTTAGCCGCCGTCGGCGCCGGCCGGCGCCAGCCATCCTGGGAGCAGCCCTACATGACCACTTCGCCCTTTACTGGGAGGTCACACCGCACCGCTTGACCGCCTCACCGCAGGTCAAAGCCATCGTTCCTGTCTGGTGTCGGTGAGCACTTCGGGCGCGGGGACCTCGTCGCAGATGGGCCGGTCATCGCCGAGAGTGCGTGGGCGACATCGTGGAGGTCGGGTTTGATGTAGTGGTGGCAACGGCTTGGCGCAGCAGGCCCGCCCGCGCGGCAGATACACTCCGTGCTTGGCCGTTCTGTCCGTGCGGAGGGGTGGTTGATGACGACCTCGAAGGTCGCTCTGCACGGCGGCGGAGCTTCCAAGGTCAGTGGGATCTACGAAGATCACTGGACCATGTACGTGTTGATCGACCTGCTGATTGGCCTGGCCGAGTCGATCACGCTGGAGCCGCCGGGCACGGCCGGAGTCGGCTTCGAGTTCTTCGTCGACCGGGCAGGCACGCGCGAGTGGCACCAGGTGAAGTACCAAAACTCTCAACTGGGCAAGTGGACTCTGGCCGCGCTACAGGGCGAGGACGTGCTCAAAAACTTCCGCAGCAAGCTCGCAGGCGACGAGCGCTCCACCTGCGTCTTCGTGTCGGCGCACGCCGCGCACCCGCTGGGCAAGCTATGTGACCACGCCACTGAGAGCACCTCGCTCGCGTACTTCATCGCGCACTTCCTGTCGAGCAAGGAGCTGACGGACGCGTTCAACGACCTGCAGCACAAGCACTGGAACGTCACCGACCAGGAAGCGTGGACCTGGCTTCGCAGCCGCATCAGGACGCGAACCCTCGACGCCTGGACCCTGGAGGAGCGGCTACGCGAGCGCGCCGGCGCCTTCCTCCACGGCGACCCGAAAGACGCGGTGGCCGCTCTCCTCGGCGTTGTCCGCGGAGCTCTGTACCGGCCGCTTGACCGGGATGAGCTGATCCGGCGCCTGGCTGAGGACGGCACCACCCTGCGCGGGACGGGCGCCTCGGCCACTGAGGTACACGCGGCAACGGAGCGCTTTCGCACCGGGGTTGAGGAGAGTCTTGTCAACGCCTCGTTCCTTGCTCGCGAGGAGGTCCCACGAATAACCCGGTGTTTGAGATCCTCCCATTCTGCGCTGGTCACCGGCGGGAAGGGCTGTGGCAAGAGCGCTGTGCTTGCTGGGGTCGTGCGCGAGCTCCTGCTCTCTGACGTCGAGGTCCTCACCATCGACGTGACCCGGCTTGTGCGCGAAACGTCCAGCGCCGAGGTCGGGCGGACCTTGGGGTTGGCGACTCCTCCGGCGGCGGCGCTCGCCGCGGTGGCACGGAACAAGCCGGCTGTCCTGGCGATCGACTCATTGGACTCCGTCGGCGTCAATCGCGACAAGCCAATCGAACTGTTCCGCGCGGTGAGCGAGGTGATGCGCGAGGCCACCGCGTATCCCAATATGGCCGTCCTGGTTTCGTGCCGCACCGAGGATCTGGACACCGACACCAGGCTCCGCAGCCTGGTGCGGGAGCCTGATCCCGCCGCCCAGTTCGACGTAGCCCTTCTGTCGCGGGAACAGGCTGCGGGCGCGCTCGTCACCGCTGGACACGACCTGTCGAAGTTCGACGAGGATCAGATCACCATCCTGCGCAATCCGGGGAACCTTCGGATCCTTACCAAGGTGCCTCCAGCGGAGCTCTTTGACTTCGCCACCGAGCAGGAGCTCATCAACGGATACCTCGATTGGGCGGTGCGAACGTGACCGTCAAGTGGACCGCGTTGAAGCTGATTGCGGAGCGGGCCAAAGAGACCGGGGCTCGCGGGGTAGACGTGCGGGAAATCGAGGCGTTGTCGGCAGTCGTGGAGGATCTCGTACGGGACGGGGTGCTGATCCAGGACCGGCGGGAGATTAGGTTCTCGCACGAGGCATTGTTCGATCAGGTCATCGCGCGGTCGTGGGCCGAGTCAGATCTGCCGCTGGTGTCGGTACTTTTGGCTACCGACCAGGACCTCTCACACCGCTCGCTTGTGCGGCAGGTGCTCACGTACCAGCGGGGCACGGACCATGCGGCGTACGAGCGTTCTATCAGCGGCATCCTCGGCAGCCCGGACATCCGATATCACCTCAAGGACGTCGCGCTGTCAGTACTGGCGTCAGACCAGGCGCCGTCGCAGGCGCTCTGGGAGATTGTCAGCGCCGATCCAGTCGTGGAGGTACTCACGACGCCTGCCTGGTTCGCATATGCAGAATCCACTGGAGCGGTGTTGCGATGGGCCGTCGGTGGCCAGCCCGACCTAGCGGCGACCATGCTCGACGCTGCCCTCGACTGGGACAGCGACCGGGTCGCAGAAATCCTGACTGCCCTCCTCCCCATGCATGCATGGCGAGACAAGCTGCGCCTGCTCATCGACCGGGGACCCACAGGTTCATCGCCGACCTTCTGCCGACTCGTCGCGGCGGCGCTGACCCGTGGCCTGTTCGACGATGACGGCGTGATGGTGGACGGCTTGTTCCTCTACTCCCTGACCGAAGGCGAGGGCAACGCCGAGGGAAGGCTCGCAGTGCTGGACGCATTCGTCGCTCGATGGCTTCTGCTCTCCCACGAACGCGGGTCAACACTCGAAGCCGTCACCGGCCGCCACCATGCGATCGTGGGGTTTCTTCGTGCGATGGCATCACGCGAACCCGCCGCGTTCGTGTCGGTCGTTCTTCCCCACGTGACGGCATACCTGGCGTCGGCCGAAATCTCCTGGCCGCCTCTCGTTGCGAACAAGGTCGAGGACCCAGCGCACGCGCTGCTTGGTGCCCTCACCGACGCCCTGACAACTCTCGACTTCCTGCCGTTTGAGGCCGGCCTACTCTCGTTGCCAGACTCCGCGATCGCCCGCTTCCTGCTTTACCGAGCCTGGGCCGGCAACGCGGACCGGTACGCGGGCCGGGCCCTCGAGTTCCTCGTGGCCGACCCAACTCGTTACCGCTGCGGATATCTCGACAGCCAATATTGGGTCACGCGTGATCTAATCGCGGCGATCCATCCTCACCTGGCGCCCGCGCAGAGGCTCGCCCTCGAGCAATCGATCCTCGGCTTCTACCCCGACTGGGAACGGACGGCACGCGGACGTGCAGCCCAAGGATCAGCCCAGTTCGTTCTGCTCGACGGCCTGAACGCAACCCTCATGTCGCCGGACACCCTCCGGCGTCGCTCCGAACTCCAGCGGAAGTTCGGCGATCGGCCCTCGCCTCCGCAGGGCGTCGAGTTCGGCTTCGTTCCGTCGCCGATCGCGCCGGCCTCCGCTGCACGGATGACTAACGATCAGTGGCTCGGCGCCATGCGGCGGTACCACTCTGACGATAGGGAAGGGTGGCTAAAAGGTGGCCCTCACGAGCTGTCCACCGTGTTGCAGGAGGAGGCACGAAAAGATCCCGGTCGCTTCCTCAACCTGGTGCGCGAGATGCCAGGCGACGTGCACGAGGCGTATCCGTCCGCGATCCTGATCGGCGCCGGTGACTCCGTGAGCGCTACCGAGGCCGAAGCCTTGTACTCGGCGCTGCGACGACTCCACGAGCTACCCAGTCGCCCAGGCGGTCGCTGGATCGGAAAGCCGCTCGCTCGCTTGGCCGACCTGGAAATCCCGGACGACGTGCTGGAGATGGTGCGTTGGTATGCCACCGAGGACGCTGACCCTGAGGAGGACTCGTGGCTGTCCCGGGACAAGCACGGCGCTCCCTATGACGGAGACCCACTCACGGCCGGCATCAACAGCGTCCGAGGCGCTGCGGCTGAGACAATCAGTGCTCTTCTCTGGCCTCGTCCCGAACGCTTGCCGTTCTTCGCGGACACACTGCGAAGCATATCTAGCGATCGGCTCGGAGCTGTACGAGCGTGCGCCGCCATCGCGGTACTCACCGTGGCGAAACACGACGAGAACTTCGCACGGGCGCTCCTGGGCGTGCTCGTGCGAGGCGCTCACCCTAGTGTGCTGGCCACGCCGTACGTCGAGCAGTGCATCGCGAGGTTCAAGGCGCAGCCGGGGCCACGCCTGTGGTCCTTGGTGCGCCGGATGTCCCAGTCGCGGGTCCCGGGCGCTCGCGAGGCGGGGGGTCGCCTTGCCGCCCAGATGGCCTTGGAGTCGGGATCGGCGGCTCTACTGAACGGAACGGTCAGGCGCTGGCCAGAGTCACGGAAAGGCGTGGCGCAAGTCGCCGCAGCTCTTCTTGAGTCGGATGACCTTCGCGTACGAGGACGGTGCGCGGAGTGGTTGGGCCAGCTCTTCCACGACGAGGACCCGACGGTGCGTCATGCAGCTGCTGAATGGGTCCATTCCTTCACCGAGGCAGACCCAGCCAGCCGAACCCTCCTGGCGGCGTTCCTGGCGAGCCCTGCCTACCTCGACGACCCGTGGCCCCTTCTCAAGGCCTTGGACGATTCAGACCACATCGGGTCAGCTGTCGTCATCGACGCGATCCGCCTTCTGATGACCCACGAGCCGCGCCCCGGTCCTCGCCGAGTCACACGCCATGCCCACCAGGGACTTGTATCCGACATGGCAATTCGCGCCTACGCCTCCGCCAATACTCCCAGCGTGCGTACGGCGGCCTTGGATTTGATCGACGACCTGTTGTCCCAGCGAGACCCTCACATCCGCCGCCTGCTGACCCGCCACGAGGCGGCTCCCGGCCTCAGTTGACCTGCCGAAGCCAAAATGTTCAGCACATAGAGAACCTGGGAGCTCGCATGAACCGGTGGACCGCTTCGACGCTGCTGTCCGATTGCACTGGTGCCCTCAGCCTCTGGGGTTGACCCGAAGACGCGAAGGGCTGTGGTGATGTGGTGCCAGAGGCTGGAGTGAGGTCCGGAGATGCCGACGCGTGTCGATCATCGCAGTCAGTCACCGGCCTACGTGCTCTACGTATCCGCCAACATCGGCATGAGCGAAGGTGACCCTTCGAACAAGCGGAACGCACCCGTGTTGACACGTTCGGACGCGCCGAAGAGGTCTCCAGCCTGAAGGGCTAGGTCAGAGCACTGCACGTGGGATCGGTGTCTCGAATGACGGAACAGCGGCGGACTCCAGCAAGCTCACCCGCAACGCTCCACATCGATCTGCAGCACGCCCACCGACGCGACCTTAGGCGAACCGGGACGCCGGCCGACGCCAGCCATGCCGGGAACAACAACGCCTGACCACTTCGACCTCTACTGGGAGGTCACACCGCACCGCTCGACCACATCACCGCAGGTCAAAGCTCTCGTCCCTATCCGGCGGCGGTGAACACTTCGGGCGCGGTGACCCCTTCGCCAACCTGCGCCCAATCTGCTCCCACTTTCAAGGCCAGGCCCAGCCAACGGATCCTTACCGCCTTGACCTGCGCCCACTCCCCTATCAGGCAGCATAGAGCGCCGTCGACTGCTGCCCAGAACCGGGGAGCACTCCGCGGGAACCAGAACGCCGCACAGACTTGACCTGCGGCAACGTAGAGCCGCAGGCAAAGGTGCGTGCAGCTGAGCGCCGTTCAATGCTGTTGGACGCAGTTCAAGGCCGTTCAAGGCACCCCGCTGCTCCCAAGCTGCTCCCCGAACCACGCTCGCACCGGGCCGCCGACCGCCGACCTATCGTGAGCTGCTGGCCCAGTGCCTTGGCTGGCACCAGCACTGGCCCTGCAGCCGCGTCGGTCGATCGGGGAGCACGCTCACGAACTCCGCGCCTTGTAAGCGCCAGATGAGAGCAGCGGACGGATGCGTAGCGTTGTCATGAAGGTCAGCGGCTGCTGCGGTGCGCTTGCCTGCCGGTTGGTTGACGGTCCAGTCCGACCGGCGAGCGGGCCAGCGCCGATCTGGACCCGTCGGCAGCGATGAGCGATGCGATAGCCCCGTGACTCCAATCCGCACTAATCTGCCGCCGTCCGTACGCGCCCTGACCATCGCCGTCCGTTACACGGGTGGCGGGTGCTCCGGGCGGCCGGGCCTGCCGAGAAATGCAAGTGTCGCCGTGATTGCTCTCAACCGGCTATTACGTAGCAGCGGTCACCCACGCAGGGCTTGGAGGTCGACCAGCAGGTACGACAGCAGCCCCATCCTCGGGTCGGAGGATGGGGCCGCTCCTTGTGCCATCAGTCCTCGAACGCTCCGGGTGACGCGTAGGCGACGCAGGACGAAGGCTTGCCGGTGATCAAGAGGTCCATCTCAGCAACGGCCTTGCCCGAGGGCGGAACCAGGTCGGGGAACGTGAAGCCGCCGCCGACGATCCTCTTCTCGGTGCTGTAGCAGACGACACCTACCCGAGGGCTCTTGAGGGGCTCGGTCTTCGGGTTGGTCACCTCGACCTTGGCCTCGAATCCTTCGCCGTATTCGGACTTGACCAGCTTAACCGGCCCGGTCTTGACCTCTGGGAAAGGCTCGGAGGAGAAGCTGCCCTTGTCCTCGACGAGCAGCGTCGCGTCGACCTTAGCGGCCTTTTTGCCCTTCGGCAGCTCCGCCTGTGTCTGGACCAGGAGCTTTTGTCCGGCACCAGAGAAGTACTCGACCTGCGACTCGCTGGCGAGCAGCTCGTCGTTGGCGTCCTTGATGTTGAACTGGACCGTTACCGTTTGCCCGACCTTGTCAGAGGTGTTCTGAACGATAGCGATGAGCGCCACGTAGATGTCGCTCTGGCCGAAGCCGGTTTCCATGAGCGAGCCAGCGGGCTTCTCCACGGTCGCCTCGGCGGTGTTGCTCGCCGCACCCGTGGAAGTGCCCTGCTCGACCTTGTCGGCCTCACCGCACGCGGCTAGGGACAGCATGGAACAGGCGACGAGGGTCGCGATGCGCAGGTTAGTCAAACTCGGTCCCCGATCAGGAGGTTGTTAGGCACGGAGAAGGTAGCGCACCTTACCGACACGTAGATCATCTGATCGGGCTGCGCTTGCGGCACCAACTACGTGTCCTCGTGATGCGTTCGGTGTAGTGACTTACTAAGCCGAGCTGCCGTTTGCGCGCTGTTACACCTCGCCGCAGTTAGCGTCCGCGACCTCCCAAAGAGACACACCTGCCCGACCTCCTCAACCCCCGTGTTGGAAACGGCACCCAGACCGATCGAGTCGAAGGTGAAAGCCGCCGGTCGGCGCTGGCGGACAGCCCACCGTCATCACCCCGGCGGTGCTGTGGCTGATCGACGAGCTGTGGTTAACGGCGTGGCCGCGCCGGACGACAGCTCCGGCCGGAGCCCCGGACGGCCTCGCCAGTTGCCTCCGCAGTCCCCCGGCGGCATGTTCGATCGATACCCGACGCACCAGCGGTTGCAGTGGCGGCAGAACGGTTTGGGTACGTCGGGCGCTGGCGGCGATGCGAGGATGGCAGCCGTGCTGACCATTGACTCATTGACCCAACTTGACCACGACGAGTGGGAAGGGCTGACCCGGAGCTTCCACGCCCACTGGGCCGGCCGGCCGGGTCGGCCCGCGACTGAGGTTGACGACGACGGCTACGAACGCACCTGGCAGCGGCTGGTCAACGAAGAGGAGGTCCGTGGCATCTGTGCACGGCTCGACGGCAAGATGGTTGGCATCGCGCATTACCTGTTCCACGCCAGCGTCTGGGGTACCGGGAGATGCTACCTGGCAGAACTGTTCGTAGACCCGCAGGCACGACGCCGAGGTATCGCCACGGCAATGATCGAGCGGGTGGCCAAGGATGGCGTTGAGCATGGTGCCCCGCGCCTGTACTGGAACACCGAGATCGACGCCGACGCTCGCGCTCTGTACGACAAGCTCGCCGTCTACAGGGGCTATATCGTGTACAACTACTCGTGGCCTGCCACCACCGCCGTAACGTAAAACAGACCACCCACCCGTTACGCAGACACCTCTGCTCAGCAAGTCCAGGATGCCCGCATAGGCATCATGTGCGTTCCATTGAAGCGTGGCTCGTGCCCACAGCATCGGGTAGTGCTGGGAACGGCGCGCCCTGGCAGCGATCCGTGACCCCTTCGGGTTCGCCGAAGAGCTCACCAACCAGAAAGCGCTGATCAGGGCGTTGCCCGTGGGATCGGTGTCTCAGATGACGGACCCGCAGTGAACTCCAGCATGCCCACCCGCAACGCTCCACATCGATCTGCAGCACACCCACCGACGTGGCCTTAGGCGAACCGAGACGCCGGCTGGCACCAGCCATCCCGGGAGCAGCAACGCCTGACCACTTCGACCTCTACTGGGAGGTCACACCGCACCGCCCGACCGCATCGCCACAGGTCAAAGCCCTCGTCTCTGTCCGGCGCCGATGAGCACTTCGGCAGGGAGACCACTTCGCCAACCTGCACCCAATCTGCGCCCAGTTGCAAGGCCGGGCCAACCAACGGCTCCTTACCGCCTTGACCTGCGCACACCGCCCCGCCAGCACACATGGATGATCGTCGACTGCTGCGCAGAACAGCAGAGCACTCCGCGGGAAACAGGACGCCACACCGACTCTGACCTGCGGAAACGTGAAGCCGCAGGCAGGGGTGGGTGCAGTTGAGAGCCGTTCGATGCCGTTGGACGCAGTTGAGGGCCGTTCAGGGCACCCTGCTGCTCCCGACCTGCTCCCCCGAACCGGGCTTGCACCGAGCCGCCGACCGCCGACGGATCGTGAGCTGCCGGCCCCAGCGCCTCGACTGGCACCAGCACTGGCTCCCGACAAAAAATCACTTCCCGACATCAGACCTATGGTGTATCCGATCCAGGATCTGTCGCCGTGCACGGTTCCAACGCAGGGCGACCGGCCTCCGAATCGACGTCCGCGACGCCCACCCGCTCGCGGGGCTAAATAGCACCGAGGAGCCGATCCCGCCGAACGGGTCGATCTCGTTCCTCATCACAGGAAGCATGGGACGTCCGGCCCCGACGGAACTCTGGCTGAGGTGGGACGGCCAGGATGAGCCGATGGCGGTTTCCGGTCCCATGACTTGGCGCGAAGGCCACCAGTGCGGCACCGCGGCTCAGATCGCCGCCGCACCCGGCCAGGGGGCACCGCACGCACCGCAGATCCAGATTGGCAGTGTCGGTCCGTGGGCCGGCCGGGTCCTCAGGACCCGGCCGGCCCGTCAGACGGTCAGAGCTGGGCTAGTTTGAACGCCCAGATGCCGCGGCCGTGGGTGGCCACGTAGACCGAGTTGTCGATCGGGTTGTACTCGACGTCCATGCCGACGGTCAGCGGCAGGCCGGCGCCGAGCCGCTGCCAGGTGGTGGCACCGGGCGCGCGGTAGAAGGTGGCCAGGTCGGTGGCGAGCACCAGCGCGCCGTTGGACAGTTCCTTGGTCGAGCTGGCCGGCACGTCCGGCAGGTTCGTCGAGACGTCCTTCCAGGTCGCACCCGCGTCGGTGGTCTCATAGACGTGACCGAACCCGGCGCCTGGGCCCTCGGTGAAGCGGCGTGAGAACCCGTTGATGGCGGCGAAGGCGTGCGACGGGTTGGCCGGGTCGACCCCGACGCCCTGCACGAACCGGTTCGGGAAGTCACCCGGCAGCGCCAGCTGGTGCCAGCTCGCCGGGTCGTTCACCTTGCCGACCGCGACGCCGCGGCCGAAGCCGACCTCGTTGCACGGCCCGCACCAGCCGACGTACGCCATGCCGCCGGAGACGGCGACCGACGTGGCGGTCCGGCCGGCGCCCAGGTCGAACACGTTCGTCCAGCCCTTGCCGTCCTTGATCGAGTAGCCCTTGGTGTTGACCCAGACATGCTGGCCGCCGGCCACCCAGACGTTCGCGTCGTGGTCGTCCGGCGCGAACGGCGCGATGAACCGGGCCAGCTCGTCGCCCGGCGAGGAGGTGTACGGCTGGATGTCTCGCGAGGTGGAGGTCGACGCGGTACCCGGGCCGGGGTTGGCGTTGCAGTTCTCGGTGACCCGCATGGCCAGGTTGGTGTATTCCTGGACTTGTCGGCAGCCGTTGGCCGGGTCGGCCTGCGCGTCGCCGCCGTCGCCGCCGAAGTGGGAGCCCATCACCGTGTCGCCCGGGCGCAGGATGGACGTGCCGTTGTCCTGAAGACCGCCGGAGACGATCGTGCCGGCCTTCTGCGGGTCCTTGCCCAAGGCCACCGAGTAGTACTGCAGCGCGTCGATGGTGCCGTCGTTGAGGCTCTGCCAGTCGGTGGCGTGACCGGCCTTGTCGGTCTGGCCGTTGATCGGCCGCCGGTAGACGCCGCCGTCGTTGCCGACGTAGACGAATCCGTTGCCGACCGCCACCGAGTGCTGGTCGGAGTGAGTGGTCTTGCTGCAGGTGTTCTGCGCGTCGGAGATGTTCCAGCAGGGGAAGTTGAAGTTCCAGTACGGACCGACGGTCTTCCAGTTGGCGCCGGCGTCGGTCGACTCGTAGACCTCCTCCAGGCCGGCCCAGACGTGATTCGGGTCGGCTGGGTCCACCGCGAGGAACTGGTTGTACCAGGCCTGGATGCCCGGGCCGTAGCCCTTGCCGCCAACCGACTGCTTCAGTGCCGAACCCGAGTTGCCGAGCTTGGCCGAGTCGGCAATCTTGTTCCACGGGCCGGCGGGGTTACCGGTGTGGGAGACGTAGACGCCGTCCAGGTAGCTGTTCACGTTGCCGGCCGGCTTGTTGAGCAGCCGTGGCGACTGGTTGATCGCGTACAGCTTGCCGCCGTCGGCGGAGAACGCGAACGTCACGTACCCGATGTCGTCGGCCGGCATGGCGCCGGTCGGGTTGACCTTCATCCAGCCGCCCGCAGTGTAGTCGGCGGTCTCGTAGAAGCCGTTGTACGTGTCGCCGGAGCGCCACGCCGCGGTGACGATCACGTGCTTCGGGTTGCGCGGGTCGGCCGCCACGTCGTTGACGATGTTTTTGTAGGCGGCGTCGGCGTCGCCGGCGTTCGCGCCGCCCGGCAGGTAGCTCGGGTTTGGCGTGAACTCCTGCTTCCAGGCGCCGGAGGTGCTGCCCATCGAGTGGGAGAACAGGCCACGGTTGGTGGCGACCCAGACCTTGCCGTCGAAGAATCGCAGCTTGTTGATGACCGTGCTCTCCGGCTCGGTCCCGCCGACGCGGTCGGTGGTTGCGAAGGTGCTGGTCTTCGGGTTGGCCAGCCGGTAGACGCCAGCACCGACGTACGAGGTGCCACCGGTGTTGCCTTCCCCCGTCGCGTACCAGAGCGAACCGTCGGCGGCAAGGACGACGTCGCCGCTGGACAGGGTGGGCAGGGCGTCGGTGATCGGCGTCCAGCTCCCGCCGCCGATCGAGGAACGCCACACGCCACCGTCGGCGCCGGCCGCGTACACGTAGCCGCTGTTGTCCGCCGCGAGTCCGGTGATCCGGCCGGTGACCAGGCCGGCGCCTCCGGACGAGTTGGATGCGTAGTCGCGGTAGCGTGGGTCGTCACCGTCGTACTTGATGTTGGTGACCTCGCGCCAGCTGCCCTTCGTTACAGGAAGCGCCTTCAGCTGGCTCAACGCGCTGGAATATGCACTCGGCGAAACGATGCCCGGGGCGTAGCGGGCCTGCGCGAACTGCTCGGCGATGACGCGGGCCTCGAAGGCCTCCTCGCCCGCTTCCTCAGACGACTCGCCGGCCGCCATCTCCATGAACTCTCTGGGGTGCCATGGCATGTTGGCGCCCGGCTCGTCGGCCAGGCCGAGGGCTTCCTGCACCTCGTGGTTGGTGGCGATGACGCCACCGAGCGCGGCGGTCAGCACCAGCGCGCTCGCGATTGTCGCCGGCTTGTGCCAGCGGGACTTGGACATACGAATCCGCCCGGATTCAAAGGGATCCCGGGCCGGGTGGCCCGGAGTGGAAGACAGGGCAAGGATGGCCGCCACTGCGCTTACAAATCGGACGACGACATCCATATTGGATCTTCATTCCCGCACCTCATGACGACAGGCTGCTTACTCGTGGCGGGGCGGCGTGAAGAGGATCAGGCGCGGGTTGGCGGGGCCCGAGTGGGCAGGGTGCCGCGCGGTGGCAGCGGTACGGCTGGCTGCCGGTAGTGAGTCGGGGCGACGGCCGTGTCGGGCGTGCTTCCGATGTCAACGGGCGCGGCACGGAAGAGATCGTCGGGTCCGTCACTGGCAACGACGCAGACGCGGTGGCCGCCACGGTTTCTACCGCAGAGGTCCGCACGCGCGTCGGACGCAGTGGCGGGGTGCACAAAGTGCGCCACGACGGCTCGAAGGTCGCCGGAGGGCGGGGCGGCGGGACGGTCCGACGTGGTAACCGGAGCGGAGACGGGACGTCCGTCCGGAGGCGGAGGAGGATCGGACGGCGTGCCGTGGATGGTCGACCGGTGCGCGGAGGTGACCACCGCGCCGGCCTCAGGGGTCTCCCCGGGAACAGGCGCGCCCAAACCGGCCAGGACGAACACTAGCGCGACGACGGCAGTCAGCCGGTCGAGCACGCGCATGGGCAAGCCTGTCAGTTTGAGGACGAGCCGCTCGGGCGGGCGGCACAAGGCCGCGGGCCGGAGACGGCTCCAAGGAATACGGGGAGGGTCCATCTGCCATGCCTTCCTCGCTTGTGCGCCGAGCCGAAGGAAGGAACGTTTGCCGTGAAGTGTCAGAGGAGTCCCGGCTGCGCCGAGACTCCTCTGACATCTTTTACTGACAGGGGTGTCAGGCCGCGCAGGTGATCGGCTGGGCACCCTTCGATTGGAGTACCTGGTTGAAGGCGGGCACGTCGGTCGCAACGATCTCGTCGAGCCGGTCGAGCTGCTTCTGAAGCTGGCCGGACAGCTCCGCCAGGACCTCGTAGCTCTGGTCCGTCGGCGGGCTCTGCGTGCTCTCGATGACGCCGCGTAACCCGGCGATCTTGTTGTTCAACTTGATCGGGAAGTTGAGCGGGTCCTGTCCGCTGCGAAGCCGGGTCTGGTACAGCTCGTTCTCTACAACGGACAGGCCGTCCTGGAGCCGGTGCCCGGCGGCCGTGACGGCGTCGTCGCCCGCCTGCTCGATCCGGTCGGCGATCTGGCCGGAGCAGTCACGAATCACGATGACGCCGTTGTTCGCCTCGCTGGTGCGGTCGACGGCTTCCTTCGCCAGTTTGAACTGTGCGACCAGGTCGGCGTCGCTGACCTGAGTGAGCCTGGAGTCCCGCAGGATTTCGAAACTTTGGTCCAGAGACTGCTCGTTCACGGTGAGCCGGACACCGTGCGTGCCGACTGGTGCTTGAGCGCCGGTCGAGTTCGCCGACCAGTAGATGAGACCGGGGAAGCTTGTCGAGCCCGGGTACCGAAGATTCCAGTTCTGGGTCCGGGTGCCCGCGGTAGTCGGCAGGCTGACGGTCTGGATCACCTCTCCCTGCACGTCGAGGAACGACATTGTGGCCGATGCGGCCGGTTGTTTGATCGTGTAACTGACCGTGGCGTTGCTGCTCACCCCGCGGACCGGGTTGTTCGGGTCCTTGAGGATCGCCAGGTTGTTCTCCTGGTCTGGCGCGGTGTTCGTCGGCGGGATCACCGCGGGTGGCGGGCTCACCGACGGCAGCGGCGTCACTGGTGGCACCGTTTGCTCGAAGTCGGCGATGTCGTTCGGCGTCGTCTTCGGGGTCAGCTGACGCAGCAGTGTGGCGCCGTCGTCGAGCACCCAGAAGCTGCGGCCGTGGGTGGCGATCACCAGGTCGCCGTTCTTCACCGTGAGGTCGGTCACGGGGATGTCCGGCAGGTTGAGCGACAGGGGCTGCCAGTTGTCGCCGTCATTGAACGACACGTACACGCCGTGCTCGGCCGCGGCGTAGAGCAGCCCCTTGCGCTCGGGGTCCTCCCGCACGGCGTAGATCCAGTCGTTGTCGGCGATGCCGTTCGTGATCTTCTCCCAGGAGGCTCCCCAGGAATGCGTCCGGTAGATGTACGGCCGGAAGTCGTCCAGCCGGTACCGGTGGGCGGACACGTACGCCGTGTTGTTGTTGTGGTGCCCGGCGTCGATCATGCTGACGGTGCTGTACTTCTCCAGCCCTGGAGGCGTGACATTGCGCCACGCCTCCGGCCGTGGCCCGGGCGCACCGCCCTGCCGGGTGACGTGCACCAGGCCATCGTCCGAGCCGGTCCAGATGACGTTGGGGTCACGGGTGGACGGCGCGATCGAGAAGACCGTCGCGAAGTACTCGACGCTGGTCTGGTCCTTGGTGATCGGTCCGCCGGAGTCGCCGAGGGTGTCCGGGTCGGCGTAGGTGAGGTCAGGGCTGATCCGCTGCCAACTCTGCCCGCCGTTGGTGCTCTTGTAGACGTACTGGGAACCCACGAACACCGCGTCCGGCTCCGCCGGGTTGGTCATGATCGGGTACGTCCACTGGAACCGCTCCTTGATGTCCTTGGCCGGCGAGCCCATGGGGTTGTCCGGCCAGACGTCGATGCGGCGCGAGCCGATCCCGCTGAGGCCGCTGCGGTCGAGGCGGGTGAGGTTACCGCCGTAATTGCCGGCGTAGAAAACGTTGGAGTCCCGGGGATCCACGGCGACGTAGCTGCTCTCACCGCCGCCCACGGTGAAGTTGTCGGTGCCTCCGGTGCTGGACACGCAGACGGTCGACCGGTCCTGCTGGGCGCCGCACACCTGGTAGGGGTCGTTGTTCGTCGTAGCGACGTGGTACATCTGGGCCGTCTGGTAGTCCTGGGCGGTCCAGTTGGCGCCGCCGTTGGTCGAGACGTTCGCGCCGCCGTCGTTGGCCTCGATCATCCTGCTGTTGTTGTTCGGGTCGATCCACAAATCGTGGTTGTCGCCGTGCGGTGTGGAGATCGTCCGCCAGGCCGCTCCGGCGTTGTCGGAGCGGTAGAAGGAGGTGTTGAGGACGTAAACCCGGTCACGGTTCACCGGGTCGGCGTAGATGCGGGTGTAGTAGAACGCTCGCTGGCGTAGGTTCGCGCTGTCGTCGACCAGCTGCCAGGTGGCGCCGGCGTCGTCGGACCGGAACATCCCGCCGTCGGCCGCCTCGATGACGGCATAGATCCGGTTGGAGTCGGCACCGGAGACGCTGACGCCGATCTTGCCCAGCGGACCGTCCGGCAAGCCCGGGTTGTTGGTCAGCTCGGCCCAGGTGCCTCCGCCGTCGGTAGACTTGAACAGGCCACTCGAATCCCCACCGCTGTTGAGCAGCCACGGCTTGCGGTAGGCGTGCCACAGCGCGGCGTACATCACCCGCGGGTTTGACGGGTCGATCGACAGGTCCACCGCGCCGGTGAGGTCGTCGCGGTAGAGGGTCCGCTGCCAGGTCTCGCCACCATCGGTGGAGCGGAACACGCCGCGCTCGGTATTGGGGCCGAACCCGTGGCCAAGCGCAGCGACGAACACCCGATCACAGTTGGTCGGATCCACCCGGACGCGGCCGATCATCTGGGTGTCGGAGAGGCCCATGTGTTTCCACGTCGCGCCGCCGTCGGTGCTCTTGTAGACACCGTCACCAGGCAGCACGTCGCCGCGGAATTCCACTTCGCCCATCCCGATGTAGACGATGTCGGGATTGGTGGGGCAGACTTCTATCGCGCCGACCGAGGCACTCGTGATCTGGCCATCCGTGACCGGCGACCAGTTCGCACCGCCGTCGGTGGTCTTCCACAAGCCACCACCCGTGGCGCCGAAGTAGTACTCGTTCGGGCGGGCGGTGCTGCCCGCCACGGCAATCGACCGGCCGCCCGTCGTCGGGCCGATGTTGCGCCACTGCAGCGACTCGTAGAGGCCGGGGTCGACGAGTTTCTTACCCGACGCGGCGGCCGGGCCGGTCGCGGTTCCGAGCCCGGCGACGGCCAGCAGTAGCGCGAGGAACGCGGTCATGGCTCGCCGTGTCCACCCGGGCCGCAGCTTTCCATCGGCGCGTAATAGTTCGGCTGGTTTTCCCGCTCGCTGATCTGCGAATTCAGTCATGAGGTAGTCCTTTAGGGTGTGACGCGGATGTCGATGGCGATGCTTTGCCCTGGTCGTGTGGTAGTCGCCGGGTGGTCGCACATCCGGACGTCAGTCATTCCGATCGAGCTGCAGCTTCCACATGCTGCGCCCGTAGGTCGCCGCGTAGAGCGTGTTAGTCGACGCCTGGTATTCGAGGTCGTTGACCGGAACCCGGGGCAGGCCCCGCCCGAGGTGGTACCACCGCACGTTTGGGTTTTGGCTGTTCGCCTTGGCCACGTTCGCGGTGAAGACGCCGAGGTCGGTGGCGACGAAAACCCGGTTGCGGTTGAGCGGGTCAATGACGATGTCCTGGGTGGGCGCCATCGACAGGTTGCCGCTGACATCGACCCAGTTGGCGCCGCCGTCCGTGGTTCGTAGGACGTGGGCGTCGTTGTCGGCGTTTCGCAGCCCGGAGTACGTCACGTACGCCACGTTCGCGTCCCTCGGGTCGATGGCCACCCGGGTGACCCAGCGATCCGGCAGGTCAGGGTCGGTGAAGCGGGTCCAGGTCCGGCCGAGGTCCTTGCTGCCCCACAGCCAACCATCGTCCGTGCCGGCGTAGATGACGTTCGGGTTCGACGGGGCCGCGGCCACCGTGGTGCTCGTGCCGAACGGGTACGACGGGTCGGTGCTCGAATCCGGGTTGCTGAGGCTCGGGCTGATCACCGACCAGGACCCTGTCTGTGCCCGGTTGGTCGACCGGTTGAGGATGTTGCCGCCGTAGTAGACGACCGCCGGGTTGTTCGGGTCCAGCTGGACCGGCGTCTGCCAGTTGCGGCGCTGCGAGACGGTCTGGTTGGTGAAACTCGAGCTGTTGTTCCCCGCGTTCACCGAGCGCGAGCAGTTGCCGAACTGCGAGCACGCGTACACGAAGTTGTGGTCGCTCGGGTCGATCAGCGTGTAGAGACCGTCGCCGCACCCGCCGTACGACCCCCAGTCTCCCGTGACGACGCCGGCCGAGTTCCACGAGCGGAGGCAGCCGTTGTCCTGGGCGCCCCCGACGATCCGCTCGGGGTCCTGTTCGCTGACGTCAGTGGTGTAGAACTGGGTCCAGGGCTCGTTCAACGCCTCGGTCCAGGTTCCGCTGGCGCCGTTTCCGACCGACCAGTAGAAACCGCCGTCGTTGCCCTCATAGGCTCGGTTCGGCGTTGTCGGGTCCCAGGCCATCGCATGGTGGTCGGCGTGAAGGTTGCCGACGTTAGCCCAGGTGGACCCGCCGTTCTGGGACAGTCGCAGGCTGACGCCGGCGATGAACACCCGGTCAGGGTTAGCCGGGTCGACCCAGGTCTTCGACGTCCACACCGTGTCGCCGCCCGGGCTGGCGTTCGTCATCGTGCGGAACGTCGCCCCGCCGTCGTCGGAACGGTAGAACCCACGGAAGCCGCGTTGCGTCTGTCCCCCACCGCTTGCGGTCTGGTTCCAGTTGCCGGTCGTGATGTAGACGCGGTTCGGGTCGCTCGGCGCGATCGCGACCGCCATCCGGGCCTGCGCTGTCGTCGTCTGGTTGTTAGTCGGCGCGAACCCGATCGTGTCGCCGGGGGTGAACGAGGTGATGCGGTCGTTCTCCAACCGGGTCCAGGTGGCGCCACCATCGGTGGAGAGATAGATGCCAGTGCCCGGTCCGGCGTAGCAGCGGCACAGCGACTCGCGGTGGTGGTCCCACATCGACACGAAGAGCTTGTCCGGGTTAGTCGGATCCATGGCGATGTCGGTAGCGCCCGTGAAATCGTTGAGGCCTTGCAGGACCCGGGTCCAGGTCGCGCCGTAGTCCGTCGACTTGTACAGCCCACGTACACCGCCAGGCGCGAACAGCGAGCCGCCGGCCGCGACGTACACGATGTTCGGGTTCTGCGGGTTGAAGCGGATCGCGCCGATGGTGCTGGACCCCTGCAGCCCGATGCGGGTCCAGGTGGCACCGTGGTCGGTCGACCGGTAGAGCCCGTCGCCGCCGTAGCTCAGGCTGCCGCCGCCGGGATTGACCTCGCCCGTCCCGACCCAGACGTCGCCGTTCGGCGCGACTGTCACCGCGCCGATCGAATGCGGAAAATCGTCCGGCCACGCATTGGTCATGTTGACGCCGGCGTCGTCGCTGCGCCAGACACCTGCAGTGGACACGCCCACGTAGACGCGGCCGGGCTGCGTCGGGTCAGGCGCGATATCGGTCACCCGGCCGCCGACGTTCGACGGTCCAACGAGGGACCAGTTCGGATCGGCGAGCCCGTGCAGCTCCGGTGGAATCGCCGCGGCCTGCTGCGCGGCCAGTTCGAGGTCGCCGGTCGTGATGACGTCGCCCGGTACCTGCCGGGAGTCGAGATAGACGTCGCGCAGCTCCGTTTCGTCCTCCTCCTCCCCCGCCTCCTCGCAATTTGTCCCGAAGTCCGGGTCGTCCGCGTCGCATGCGACGATGTTGTTCGGATCGTCCGCGTTGGCTGCGGCTGCCAACGTGGACGGTGCTGCAGCCCCGACGGCAGCTAGCACAACAGCCGCCACGAGGACCGCGATCCTTTGTCTCATCTCCCTCACCCCGCTCCTCCGTCTCGGAAATGCACCTCGCAGGCCCACGCGCAGTTCCCAATCGAGGGCCTAGTGGCCCAGCAGAGGCTGGGCCTGTTGGGGCATCGACCGCATTGATCAACTGCCGGGCGGGCCAATCGATCAAGCCAAATGAAACGTTACGCGCGGGGTGGTGACATCACCGTCACTCGATTTCCTGAGGTGCTCGGAAGTCTGACCGGCGACATCGGCCGTTCGACCGATGAGGCCTCCCCTGTACGGGGTAATCGTCAGCCGCGCGAGGGTTGGAAGGCGGTGTTGGATGACCGCGCGGTCGCCCCCCGAGGTCGAACGGGGTTGGGGCGCACGGGCCCCGTCAGCGGGGGCGCGACCGCCTCGGTGGCGACGATGGTCGGAGGGTGGGTGGCGTCGATGGAGGCCGGGCTATGGATTCGTTCGCTGCGCTCAACTCTGAAGAAGCGCGCCCCCGGAGCTGCCGCCGCTCGCTCCGGGGGTGACGCTGCCTTCGCTAATCGTCGGCGTTCAGATCGTCGTGCTGTGGACTAACCACCGACAACGCGCGGGAGGCTGCCTCAACTCGGGGCACGGCGTTCTGCGGGAGGTGTCGGTAGCTGGCGACGACGACGACTTCGGCCCGGCCGTGCACCATCATCCTCTGCACCTCCTGCCAGCTAGTCTGGTCGCGGTTGTCCCGGACCAGACCGACGAGCTGGTAGTCGTGGCTGCTGCACCAGTTCAAGCACATGCGCTCCCAGCGCCGCATGTCCGGCCCCTCAGGGAGGTAGATGACTGCTTTCAGCATGTCGATCTCCTGATCATCTCGATGGGACTGACGGTGATCAGGAGCGCAGCGCGGTGGTGGGGGCGCACGTTGGACCGAGCGTCCGGTGGCCCGCTCGTTTCTTGGCGGTGTAGCCCGTCCACAGGTTTCAGGACCAGGCCCGGCGTAGTCGAGGACCGCGCTCGCCCGAATGTGCGCGGTGAGCTCGCTTCCGGTCGTGGCGGTAGCGACGGTGACGGTGACGATCTGTCGCACCGAGGGCTGGGAAGCCTCCGAAGGCTGGCAACCCGGCCGAGAGGATCCGGTGACGCGGCGTGACTTCGAACGGGCCCCAGGCTCCGCATGGGACATGCCCGGCGACGCCCGCGCAGCAGGCGTTCCGTCGCCCGCCGCCGGCACCGCGATGGGCGCCCAGCCCGAGCCGCCATTGGAAGACGCTGGCAGTACCGCGACCGGCGCTACGAGGAGCTTGGCGTGCTGGTCGTCGTGGCGGCGTTGCGTCCCTGTTGCCCGCGACCTGACGACCTTCGGTGGCTTTGGCCGCTTGCCCTTTGGCGGCTTGGGCGGCTTGCCCTTCAACGGCTTGAGCATCGGTGCCCCGATACTCGGCGGCCTGGCCGACATTTCGTCCAGGTTCACACCCAGGTCCGTGCCTGTCTGGCCGCCGTGCCCCTTGCGACCCTGCGCGTCGGCGCGGCCGTCCTGCCCGGAGCGATCCACGGCCGCCCCGACGGCTGCCGACGACGGATCCGCATGCGCGCCCTCGGCATTAAGCAGCAGCCACAAGCCACACCCAGCGGCAGCGGCAGCGGCAGCGGACAGGACCAGGAGGGGGAGCCGTGTCATCCCGCCAGCCCGTCCCGGCCAATGCGGTCCATACGGGCGCGGAACCTCTGCAAGTTTGGCTCGGGCGGGCGACCAGTCACTGTCACTATTCCCCTTCGCTAGTCAGGCAGGCGGACCAGACAACGGGGCGGGTTTGGGAGCGGGGAATCCACTATTTACAACGGCGTCCGGGTTCCCGAGTACCGTTACGCCTTGTGCCGCAGGTCACAGACCTGCACTCGCAAATGTTCCGTTGCGCGCGCAACTGTCACGTTTACCTGCGACCAGTTCTGCCTGAGCCCAGTCCGGGATTGGGCGCTAACGGCGAGATGGCCACGAAGGATGGACGTGTGGGGCTCGAATACTCGGTTCGGCCGTCTGAAATGCGGTTCTGTGCGAGCTCGAGCCCTGCCCAACCGTCATGGTCGTCGGTATGAGCGTCGTTGCTGTACCTGCTGCTCCGCCAGATCCTGCAGATGTTGTCCCAGCTCGCCCGCGATGGCGGGGCCAAGGATGTGGAGATCCTGGTGCTCCGCCATCAGGTGGCGGTGCTGCGTCGTCAGGTGGCCCGGCCCGATCTCGAGCCGGCCGACCGGGTGGTGCTGGCGGTGTTGTCGCGGCTGCTGCCCCGCCCGCGCTGGTCGGTGTTCTTCGTGACCCCGGCAACGCTGTTGCGGTGGCATCCTGAACTGGTTGCCCGCGGTGGACGTACCCGCATGCCCGGCCAGGCCGGCCACCGGTCGACAAGCAGGTCCGCGAGTTGGTGCTGCGACTCGCGGCGGAGAACCCGTCGTGGGGGCACCGCCGGATCCAGGGTGAACTGATCGGCCTGGGCTACCCGGTCGCGGCAGCACGGTATTGAAGATCCTGCACAACGCTGGAGTCGACCCGGCACCCCGGCGGTCCGGACCGACCTGGCGGCAGTTCCTGACCGCCCAGGCCCACACGATCCTGGCCTGTGACTTCTTCACCGTCGACACCGTGTTGCTCAAGCGGATCTACGTGCTGTTCTTCGTCGAGATCGCCACCCGCCAAGTTCACGTGGTTGGGGTGACCGCGCATCCGACCGACGCCTAGGTGGCCCAGCAGGCACGGAATTTGCTGATGGACCTCGACCAACGCACAGCGGGGCTGCGGTTCCTGCTCCGCGATCGCGACAAGAAGTTCACGAACACCTTCGACGCCGTGTTCACCGCCGAAGGCATCGACGTGATCAAGACTCCGCCGCAGGCACCCCGGGCGAACGCGTTTGCCGAACGATGGGTGGGCACCGTACGCCGGGAGTGCACCGACCGGATGCTCATCGTCGGCAGGCGCCACCTCGCGGCCGTCCTTGCCGGGTAGACGGCCCCCACCGACCACATCGGTCGCTCGGCCAGCAGCCGTTCAACCGGCCGTCGGGAGTCACTGACTTGACCGCCGCCAGAGTCCGACGACGCCCGATCCTCGGCGGGTTGATCAACGAGTATTCGCAGGCAGCGTAGCCGAACGGGCTTTACGAGCCCCACAAGCTCATCGTCTTCCCCACGTCGGAGTGCGCCGCGGTTTCGGTCAGCGCGGCGACCTCCTCGGCGGTGATCACGTCGGCGCCGACCAGATCCCGGGCGACGTGCGCCACGTGCGCCACGAACCCGCCGTGGTTGGCCCAGGCGATCACCAACACCGCCCCTGAGCTGCAAGATCAGCTTGGAAAAGGCTCCTTGGTTAGGCAGCGCATGGGCCGGCAAGGAGACCGGGATCTGACGGCGCAAGGGAGTGCTGTGGAGGTTGGGGGCGATCATATTGGTAGCCGGAAGCGCATTGGGCTGCATCGTGGCTGCGATCGTCTTCCTTGAATAGCAGTGCGGTCACACAGCAGTCACCGATCGAACTCGTTCATCTCGGCAGTTCAGGATGCCAAGTGCCACGGAACGCCGAACACCGAGCGTGACGACTCGTCGTGTGCCTGCGCGCGCTGTCTGCGGCAAATGAGTACACACCGACGATCCGACGAGGTTTGCTACTTATGGGCTTCAAGGCCCGGCTGAGCGTCAGTGTTGGCTCCGCAAATTAGCGAAAGGCTCTCTGACCTGCGGTGTTTCGTCCGAAGCGGTACGACCGGCGTGTGACGGGCGCTGCCGCGTCAAGAGGTTCCCGAAGAAAATGTTGCAAGGATGCCGAGAATGGCTTGGCGGCTCCGTGTCAAAAGTGGATGCTGCCACCGTGGCCGTACAACGCCAAGGAAGCCCGGCATGACGAGTCAGCGGATGGACAACGTCCTCATCGTTGTCGACGACCTTGACGCTGTTATCTCGTTTTTCGTCGTCGAACTTGGCATGAAGCTGGAGGGCAAGGGGCCAATCGAGGGACGTTGGGCGGAGCGCGTCATCATTGGGATTGACGACGTCCGGCAGGACGTCGCGACGCTGCGGACCCCGGACGGTCACGGCCGCATCGATCTGGCATTGTTCCACACCCCGAAGGCGATCAGCGCCGAGCCGAAGGATGCCCCGGCAAACACCTGGCAACCAGCTGTTTGGCGAAGACCTGGGCCTAGTATTGCGTATGAGGTAGCTTTCCGGGCCGGAGGATAGTTGACTGACCTGACCCAGCCAAAGATCGAGGAAAAATTGTCGCTGGGTTCGCCGCCGACCGGGCGCCGGTGGTCGCCCCGACGCTGGTCCTCGGGATATACCGCCCGCCGATGGAGCACGAGCAGCCAGCACCCAATCCGTCGAGTCGGACAAAGTCCATAATTCAGCGGGCAATTCGGCATCAACGTACGCCCATAGCTCTACCGATCGTCGAGTCGAAGCGGTTTGTGTACAGCTATTGCTGCCCCAACCGCAATAACTGTTCACAAACACACCTGCCCCAAGTAAACAATCTCAAGGTGGGGTCGTCCGGGTCAGGTCGATGATTCGCGCCCGTGTCGGGCCGGGTGCCTCGGCCGGCTCTCAGCCGCAGGTGCTGGAACGGTAAGGTCACGGAGTCCAAGTGATTGGTTCGGGAGCCCCTGCTGGCGTATATTCCACCGCAGTCGGCTTTCCGTCCTTGGGTACCTCGAACTCAAGCCAACCACGAACGCAGGTCCCGACCTTGATTTCCTTCCGGTCGGGATACTCGGGCTTCATGCCGTTGCCGCCAGCGTGGCCAGTGCTCTTGATTGAAGCGTCCCCGAATTTCAATACCCAGTTTGAGTTGCCAATCGAGACAGCGGAGTATCCCTTGGGCAGTTTTTTGAGGCAGTATTTGAGGTCGATCGCGCCATAGACATAGGCACTGTCTGATGGCTTTCCGAATTGCGTGGCGTTGTGCTTGTAACCGTAGAACGTGATGGTCGAGGTGTTCTTGTCAAAGGGAATCGCATCGCCAAGCCTGTTCCCTGCGGGTGCCGAGGGCGGCGGGGTCGATGGGACCGCGCTGGCGCTTTGGCTCGGAGCGCTCGCCGCGCCGGACTCGGTGGCTCCTCCGCATCCCGCCACTGTCATGGCCACCGCGACCGCGATGGAGGGGATCATGGTCTGCCTCAAGTGCACCCTTTTTGCTCCTATGCTCAGCTTGACGATCTATGTACTGCCGATCGGCCGCGCCTCGACGCCCAGCCAAGGACGACCTTCGGGGACATCTACCGACGGCCGGGAGTCCTGTTATGGCGCAGCAGGCCCGAACCGACGCCGCCGGCGGATTGCGGCTAGCTAGGGAAGATAGCCCATCGACTATGTTCCCTGGGGGTCGAGGCAGGCGGTCAGGGTCTTGCGAGGCGGACCAGGAAGACCGTGGCGGCGATGAGGATTAACAGGGTCGGCCGCGTATGTCGCATGTAGAACCTCGCCGATGCTGGTCAAAGGCGGAGGGCCCGGAAGTATACAAGTTGTCCGCCATAGGTTGATCCTGTCACTGCCGGTATCGACGAACCATCCGCTCATCGGCACGTCCGGACGCCGGCGACCGGCGCCCGACCTCACCTTCGGTGACGAGCGCTTCGCGGCAGATGCGGATACCGGCGCGACCGCCAACGCGTCGCTGTGACGGCCACCCGGTGTGGGTGGCGCACCGGTTCAGGCGGATGGAGGGTCGGCCATGATTTGCGTCTGAGAGTGCGTTGACCTATCCGACTCATGGAGCGTGGCGCCACGGCCGCCCCACCCTGCTCGGCGACGCGATCGCCCACTACGGGCGGATCGCGAAGACCCTGCACATCCTGCGCCTGGCCGACGAGCCCGGCTACCGGCGGCAGATCAAGAGCCAGGCCAACCTCCAAGAAGGCCGCCACGCGTTGGCCCGGAAGATCTTCCACGGCCGGGCCGGGCAGCTCTACCAGCGCTACCAGGACGGCATGGAAGACCAGATCGGCGCACTCGGCCTGGTCCTCAACGCCCTCGTGCTGTTCACGACGCGCTACACGGACGCCGCGGTGAACCAGCTGCGCGCGGACGGCTTCGACGTCCGTGACGAGGACGTGGCCCGTCTCTCGCCGTTCGTGCGGCACCACATCAACATGCTGGGTCGCTACTCCTTCCGGCTGCCCGATCTGCCCGGCGGTATGAGGCCCCTGCGTGACCCAGACGCGGCCGATGAGTAGACCGGGAGGAAGGAGATAGCCGCCGGCCTTGATCCCGTACAGAAAGTTTGCGCCAACCGGCCGGTGGGACTATGTCCGGTCTCAGGACGTGCGTGACAGATCGGTACCAGGACCTGTGTGACACTCCACGCCGACGCAGCAGCTCCCTTCGCTGCCTTCGCGGCAGAGTTCAGCCTCGGGATCCGCAACGTTCGTAACGGCCGACCATGTCGCTGAGCCGGGCGGCCTGCTCGGCCGTGATCGTGCCTTCCTGCTCGGCGCCGACTAGCGAGTCGACGACGACCTCGTGTTCGGCGCCGTTGTTGATACGCCCGCGGGCCAGCACGTCGGCGAGCACGTTACGGCGGGTGAAGGGCAGGCTCTCGACGGCGACTAGCTCCCAAAACTGATCGACGTGCCGCCCCGTGGCCTCGTTCCAGTAGGTGAGGAACGCCGACTCCAGGTACCGCAGGCTGGCGACCGTCTGCGGCGGGCGCTTCATCAGCTCCTTTAGCTCTTCACCGAAATCCACCATGCTGCGATCCTGCCGCCGGTCGGCCAGCACTCGGGCTCCGATATCGATTGCGCGGGTGAGCTGCCCTGCCCGCTCCACGTACCTGGCGCTGGGTCCCGCCATCTCGTCTCCCGTCCAGCACCGGCCGGTCGCCGCCTGTCCCCACCTTATTCGTGATTCGTGCCGGTCTGTGGGCCAGCGCCGCGCCTGCCCAGCCGCCATCGAAGCCCGCGCCAGAGTCAGCCTGCAGCACAGTCTTCTAGCCGGACGTGTCACGAAGGTCATGAGACTGCTCTGTCACGGACGTCCTGAGACCCGGCACGGCCGGTGGGACTAGACAGGCCGGCGGCCGGCCGGCAGCAGGCACGTGGGCTTCGTCGCCTGCGCGACAAGGCGTGCCTGCAGGACCAGGCATGCCGGCGGCCAGGCAGACCCGGCACCGGCACTAGGCCAAACTAGGCACGGTTCGTAGGCACGGATGCAGGCATGCAGGTCGGCAGTCGGCCGGCAGCCGGGACGTCATGCGAGACCAGGCAACGAGATCAGATAGCGAGGGCAGATAGCGGCGATCCTTCGTGTTGAGCCCATCGGAACGGATCGCCGATCCTGCACCTTGTGTGTGGTGGGCGAAGAAGATGTGCCTATGAGGCTTATCTTGCGGTCCCGGCCGGTGCTGACCGAAGAGACGCACCGGGCGACCTCGTTCGAGATCTTCTTCGACCTGGTGTTCATCTTCGCCCTGACCCGGGTCATCGCGTTCATGGGGCATCCGCCGACACCACTCACCGTGGCGCAGGGGCTCATCATGCTGCTGCTGCTCTGGAACTCCTGGACGTCCTACACCTGGCTGGGTAACCAGGCCCGCGCCGACCTCGGCCTGATCAGTGCCGGCACGACCGTGGCGATGGGCGCGATCTTCGTGGCCGCCCTGGTCATACCCGACGCCTGGCGACGCGGCGCCGCAACGGTGGACGCGCCGCTGACCCTGGCTCTGGCCTACATCGTCCTCACGGCACTGCACCTCACCCTCTACTTCTTCGCGGCGATGGGGGACCGGCGGCTGCGCACCACACTGAGGCTTTACGGGAGCGTGACGGCTCTGGCCTGGATACCGCTGATCCTCGGCGCGGTGCTCGGCGGCACCGCGCAGACCCTGCTGTGGTCGGCGGCGATCGTCATCAACTTCGGCGGCGGCCTCTTGACCTCCGCCGTCAGCGGGTGGCAACTGCGCAGCCCCAGCCACTTCACCGAACGGCACGGCCTGGTATTGATCATCGCGCTCGGCGAGTCCCTGTTCTCGGTGGGAGCCGGTGCCGGAGCGGTGGTGACCCATTGGCCGGTCCGGGTGGCGGCGCTGCTCGCGTTCACCGCGACGGTGTGCCTGTGGTGGTGCTACTTCAAAAGTTCCGCGCTGGCTGCCGCCGAAGCACTGGGCAGGGCACCCACCGAACGGCGCAACCAAGTAGCCGTCAACGCGTACAGCCTGGCGCACTTCGCGCTGATCGCCGGGGTTATCTACCTTGCGCTGGGCATCGAGCAGGTCCTCGAGCACCTGGCCCACGACCAGCCCCGGCACGTCGCCGGAACGCCCCTGGACTGGACCTCCACCCTCGCGCTGTACGGCGGGGCGATCCTCTACCACACCGGCCGGGTGCTCTTCCTCCGATTCACCATCAGGTCCACCCCGCCAGCACAGCTCGTCGCCCTCGGCGTGGCGGTGCTGCTGTTACCCGTCGCCCGGATCCTGCCCGCCCTGGCCGCGCTCGGCCTGCTCACCGCCTTCCTCGTCGCCCTGGTCTGCTACGAGCGCCTCAGCAGAGGCGAACAAGGCCCGACCGCGGACGAAGCGGCAGACGTCTGAGCCGCGTTCAATGACTACCCGCAGCAACATCGTGAGTTGTGATCGAGGGTCTTGACCGAGGTTGGCCAGTGGCGTGACCTCACCGAAGCGCTGCGGCGCGAATCGGACCTCAGGCGCGGGAGGTAAGAGTCACTCGGGGGGCCGCATGTGTGATTCTCGTAGTCAGGTGTGGGATTGTGGATGCATGGTGTCGGGGTCGATCCACGGCCCCGGCGTTGTTCGGGAGTGTCTGCTTTGATCACGGTGCCCGGTGCATGAGACTGAGGCAGAGCTCCGCCTGGAAGTCAGCGAGCTCACTGAATTGCTGCGTGAGGACTCCGATTTCGCTGATCTCCGCAACTTGCTGGCGGCCCGTGGCCTGCATGCGTCGGAGGTCCTCCTCGCCGGGCTGATCGGAGGGGAGGACAACAGCCAGTACGGCGTGTTCATCACTGCCGACCCGCAGTGAGGTGATCTCAGCAAGGATCCGGGCGCGGTTCGGCATGACACGGGCATAGCGTCCATAGCGGACAGCGTGGGATAAGGACGTGGAGCCATCGGTAGACAGGTTCTTGCGACGGAATCAGTCTCCGAGAGGGCTCCACGTGATCACCTATTCTGCCAGGCTTGACGTGCCCAGGGAACTCGTGCGACACGTGGCGCGTCTGCTTCGCGCTGAGCGTCGGGCGGTGGGAACCCGCCCAAAATCCCGGGCGCTGACGTGCTTCTACCAGGCGCTTCTGGTGCTGGTGTGGTTCCGCAAGGGCGAGGACAAGACCACCCTCGGGAGCGGCTTCGGCGTGTCGAGGGCAACCGCTTACCGGTACGTCGCCGAGGCCGTACGCGTCCTGGCGGCGCAGACACCCACCCTGCACGACGCCCTGCAACGGGTCGCCGCCGACGGCTGGTCGAACGTGATCCTCGACGGGAAACTCTTCGACACCGACCGGCTGGCCGAGACGACCACCAGCGTGAAAGGCGAAACGATCGACGCTTGGTACTCCGGGAAACACCGCGACTTCGGTGCGAACATCCAAGCGATCATGCGCCCGCACGGGCTACCGATCTGGACCTCGCAGGCGATGCCCGGACACCTGCACGACCTGACCTGCGCCCAACAGTTGGACGTCACCGTCGCCCTCTACTGGGCCGCTTCGGCGCTGGATCTGCCGACCCTGGCCGACTCCGGCTACGAAGGCGCCGGCCAGGGCATCCACACCCCGTACAAGCAGCCCGCCGACGGCCGCCGCCTCGCCGCAGACAACCGCACCCACAACGCGATCCTTCGATCCATGCGATGCCTCGGAGAACGCGGCTTCGCGATCCTCACCGGCCGATGGCGGACCCTACGCCACACCACCGCCAGCCCACGGCAGATCGGCGACATCGTCCGCGCTGCTCTCCACCTCATCCACTTCGAATACCGATACCTACCGGATTCTTGTTGAGATCACGTCAGTGTCTCCTGTTCGAGATCGGGGGTCTGTGGATCTAACGGTGTTTCCGGCTTGACCTGCCGGGCGTTGTGCCTGGTGAGGAGGGTGCCGTGATGACCGCGACACTGGACGATCAGACCGGACGTAAGAAGCGGCCCGAGCCGTCGGCGGAGGCGAAAGCCGCCGCGGAGCTGGTGCGGGCGGCGAAGGAACAGGGCCTGTCGCTGACGGGCCCGGACGGGCTGCTGAAGCAGTTGACCAAGACGGTCCTGGAGACCGCGTTGAACGAGGAGATGACCGAGCACCTCGGCTATGCCAAACACGAACCCGACGGCGCCGGCTCGGGCAACGTCCGCAATGGCAGCCGGTCGAAGACGGTGCTGACTGACGCGTCGGGGCCGGTGCAGATCGACGTGCCTCGGGATCGGGCGGGCACGTTCGCCCCGCAGATCGTGCGCAAGCGGCAACGGCGTCTCTCAGGCGTCGACGAGGTGGTGTTGTCGCTGTATGCCAAAGGGTTGACCACGGGCGAGATGGCGCGTCGGTCAGTAAGGAGACGATCTCGCGGATCACCGACAAGGTGATCGAGGAGATGACTGACTGGTCGCACCGGCCCCTGGATGAGATTTACGCGGCGGTGTTCATCGACGCGATCGTGGTCAAGGTGCGTGACGGGCAGGTCGCGAACCGGCCGTTCTACGCCGCGATCGGGGTGACCCTCGACGGGGACAAGGACATTCTCGGGCTGTGGGCCGGCACCGGTGGTGAGGGCGCGAAGTTCTGGATGAGCGTGCTCACCGACCTGCGGAACCGGGGTGTGAAGGATGTGTTCTTCCTCGTCTGCGACGGCCTCAAAGGGCTGCCGGAGGTCGTCACGAACGTGTGGCCCCAGACCGTGGTGCAGACGTGCATCATCCATCTGATCCGCAACACGTTCCGGCTCACCTCCCGCAAGTACTGGGACGAGTTGAAACGCGACATCAAGCCGATCTACACCGCCGTCAACGCGGCGGCGGCCCGGGTCGCGTTCGACGACCTGGCCGACAAGTGGGGCGGGCGGTACCCGGCGGTGATCCGCCTGTGGGACAACGCCTGGGCGGAGTTCATCCCGTTCCTCGACTACGACCTCGAGATCCGCAAGGTCATCTGCTCCACGAACGCGATCGAATCCTTGAACGCCCGCTATCGGCGGGCGGTGAAGGCCCGCGGCCACTTCCCCAACGAGCAGGCCGCGTTGAAGTGTCTATACCTGGTGACCCGATCGTTGGACCCCACCGGCGCAGGCAGAACCCGATGGACGACGCGCTGGAAACCCGCGTTGAACGCCTTCGCCATCACCTTCAGCGACCGCTTCCCAGCCGCTGAAACCTACTAACCAAGATCGCCGGAAACACCGTTGGCGAGACAGCCCCGAGATCGGTCCGAGCAACCAACTGGTTCGATGGGAGCGAATCGAGGATGTTGACGTCTTGGCGAAAGACTCTTCGGCGGTTGATGTCGGCATCGCGATGAGGCGCGCTGGTGAGCTGGCGTGAGCTTGCTGGATCGGGCGGCACTGGCATGTGCGCACTGTTCTCGGCACGACCGGACGGCGCCTGGCTCAAGCGATCGTGACGCTCCACAGCGCACGGTCCGCGGCAGATCCGGTCATTGAGTCGCCGTAGTAGGGGCAGGAAGGCTGTCTGCTCCGCGGGTGCAACCCACATGTCGGATAGCTGTCTGACGTGGTGGACCATGGTGTTCACTCGGCAGGTTCCCGACGCTTGGGCGGCCATCGCTGCCACGCTTGGGCGACGGCGGCTTGCGGCGATGCCGTGCCATACTGCGGCACGTGCACGTGACCGGGGAAGTGCAGATGACGTACGGCCTGCTGCGGCGGATGAGCCAAGATGCACAGGGCCGCTGGCAACGGGTCATGCGGACGCTCCTGCTCGCCCTCGCGGCACTGGCTGTGCTGTTGGCCACGCTGCTCGCGACACTGACGGGGTTCAACGGTCGGCTGCTCTACCTCGTGCTGATGTTGTGTGCCGCGTTCGCCGTGACCGAACTCCTTCCGGTACTGAGTTGGTTGCTGCAGCGCAGCCTCTTCGTTGAGCCGTTCCGGTACGAGGTGAGCACGTCGGGCGTCGACATCCAGACCGCGAGCAGCCGGACACAGATCGACTGGTCCGGCATCACCCGGATTCGGCGGCGACGCCACACCTGGCTGCTGAAGTACGGCATGAGCCAAATTCCGGTGCCGCGGGCGGCGTTCTCGCCCGAGGATCAACGAATCGTGGACGACTTTATCGTTAGGCGCCTCGAGTTCGCCGGGTGACCGTCCCCGACGCGACCAGCCCGAGCAGCGCGACCGCCGATGGTGCAGCACGTCGGGAGCGTCCCCCCGCGCAGCAGCCGACCGCTCGGTTACGCCCAGTAACCCGTGCGGTACATGCGCAAGGCACGGATTGCGGCAGAAGAGTGAGGCGCGGTACATGGCAGCCCGATGATCCTGTTCTTCGAACTGACGGTGCGGCCGGCCTCGAGCGTAGTCAGGCGCGGGCGGCCGGTTCGGTGGGCTTCGTGGTAGGGCTGCTACTCGGTCCACCGTCGGCTGGCTCGGCCTGCGCTTCGTCGGCAGCGCGGGCGAGGGCTACCGCCCGCAGCCGACGGACGTCTCGGCTGGTCAGCATGCCGAGGACGGCGAGCACCACCAGCGTGGCGAGGATCAGCAGCGTGTCGCGGGTGCCGATCGCCGCAGCGACCGGTCCGACCGCGATCTGGCCGAGTGGGATGGCGACCCAGGATCCCAACATGTCGTAGGAGTAGACGCGGGCCAGTCGGTCGGCCGGGATGTGCTGCGCGATCGATGTGTCCCAGGCCACCGCGAACTGTTCGACGGCGAGGCCGACCGCCACTCCGGCCGGCAACAGCACGACGATGGTGGGCGCCAGGGCCAGCCCCAACAGCAGGAACGACTCGGCGAACATGCAGGCCACCCCGAGCAGCAGCAGCCGGCGAACCCGGATCCGCAGGGCGATCAACCCGCCGATGACCATGCCGGCGGTTTCTGCGGCCAACACCACGCCCCAGGCGCTACGGCCGATCGTCTCGTCAGCGACGGCCGGGCCGAGCACGTTCACGCCGCCGGCGAGGGCCGCGTTGAGGATCATGAAGCCAAGTACCACCACCCAGACCCAGGTCCGCGCGGTGAACTCGGTCCAGCCCACCCGGAGGTCGGCGATGATGCTCGTGCGGGTGCTCTTCGCCGGCGGGGCAGCGACCCGGACTCCGGTGAACGCCATAGCCGCCATAGCGAAGGTGAGCGCGTCAACGGCGAGGCCCCAGCCGGGCCCGACGGCGGCTACGAGGAGGCCGCCGAGCGCGGCACCGCCGATCATGCCCGCGTTTATGCCGAGCCGGATGAGCGCGTTGGCCTGCTGGATCAGCTCCGGCGGCACGGTCTGCGGCGTCGCGGCGGCCGAGGCTGGCTGGGACAGGGCGCTCACGATACCGTTGGCCGCACCGAGCGTCAGCAACAGCGGGATCGTCGCCGTTCCGGTAAGCACCAGGGCGGCCACCGCCGCCTGGGTCAGCGCGCCCAGCACATTGGAGCCGACAAGCACCAGCCAGCGCGGAATCCGGTCGGCCATCACCCCGCCGAAGAGCACGAACAGCACGGTCATCAGCGATCTCACGCCGACAACCAGGCCCAGGTCCCGCACCGAGCCGGTCAGATCGAGTACGGCGAAGGCGAGCGCGATGGGAGCGACAGCGTTGCCCAGCATATTGACCATCCGGCCAGCAGCCAGGTATCGGAACACGCCATACCGCAGCGGAGCCAGCACCAGTCCTCCAGCCGGAACAGGACAACGATCAACGTGGAGCAGTTCGAGGCCGCCGAGCCGTTCGGCCCCCAGGACGCCCTCGTGGCTGAGGTGTCCGAGCCCAGAGGGTCGAACTCTGCGGTGATTCACCCACGGGTGATGCAAGGGACACCCGTAATGATCGGCTTTCAGTGCGGTTGGATCGAGCCATTCTCCCAAGAGCAGAAGGGCGGTGCGGCAGACGACCACGGCTGGGCTGCGGAACCGAGCTCGTGGATATCCGACGATGCCGAGCGCATCACGTTCGGCTGAGATGCCATGGTCGCTTATCGCGGTGTAGACGCTATCCCTGCGGCTGCTCGTGATCGATGTCATCTGCTGCGCGTCGGCAGCCGACTTCGGCGCACTCATCTCGGCTACTTGTTTCATTGACCTGCGACCGTGGCCCGGCCAGGCTTCGGTCGAGGCGCCCGGGCTGTCGCTCTCATTTCGGCTGCCCACGCTGGTCGTGTGGCTCTCATCTGGCCTGCGCGGCCCGGGCGTCGCCCCAGGGCGGGGAGAGGCTCAAGAGGGGTTTGCTCGGCTCGAAGTAGCGTTGCCCTCCCGGCTCGACAACCCAGGTGGAACGAGCATCGGAGGACGCGTTGAGTGGCACGTCAGGACGTGTGGTCATCGGGATGGACCCGCACAAGCGCTCTGCCACGATCGAGGTCATGGCCGGCGACGAGACCATCGTCGGCGGCGGCCGGTTCGACACCGACCGCGACGGCTACACGGCGATGAGGAAGTACGCCAGCCAGTAGCCGAACCGGGTCTGGGCGATCGAGGGCTGCCAGGGCATCGGCCGGCACATCGCCAACCGGCTGCTCGCCGACGGCGAGCAGGTCGTCGACGTCCCACCGAAGCTGTCCGCCAGGGCGCGGGTGTTCGCCACCGGCCAGGGCCGCAAGACCGATGCCACCGACGCCCACTCCATCGCGCTGGTCGGCACCCGCATGACCGGGCTGCGCCCGCTGGTCAACGATGAGCAGCCGGCCCTGCTGCGGATTCTGGTCGACCGTCGCCGCTCCCTCGGCGAGGACCACACCCGGATGGTGTCCCAGCTGCATCAACTGCTCCTTGAGCTGATCCCGGGTGGGGCGAAGAAGAGTCTGTCCGCTGCCCAGGCCAAGGCACTGCTGGCCACGGTCAGACCCCGTGACGTCGTCGGCAAGGCCCGCCGTCGGGTCGCGGCGGAGCTGATCAGCGACCTTGAGCGGGTCTACCGGCGCTCCAAGGAGGCAGACAAGGAACTGAAGGACCTGGTCGCCTCCACCGGCACCAGCCTGATGGCCTACACGGCATCGGACCCTGCGGCGCCGCCCGGCTGTTGGTCGAGGTCGGTGACCACACCCGGTTCCCGAACCGGGCCCACTTCGCGTCCTGGAACGGCACCGCCCCCATCGACGCGTCATCCGGCGAGCAGGTACGACACCGGCTCTCCCGCGCCGGGAACCGGCAAATCAACCGGGTGCTGCACATCATGGCCACCGTTCAGCTACGCAACCCCACCGAAGGACGCGCCTCCTTCGACCGGAAGAAAGCCTCCGGCAAGACATCGATGCAAGCCATGCGCGCTCTGAAACGACGCCTGTCCGACATCGTCTACCGGCGGATGGTCGATGACGCCGTGACCGCCACGGCGGCGGATCCGGGAGGACAACAGGGAACGACTACAGACTAAGGTTCCCCCGGTAGCTCGGAGGCTTTCGATCATGCTCTGATGGAGCTGAAGGGAGTCATCCGTGGCAGCACCGAAGAAGTACCCCGATGAGCTGCGTGAACGTGCGGTGCGTTTGTATCGGGAGTCGGACCCGAAGCCCGTGATCCGCCAGCTGGCTCGCCAGCTTGGGGTGCATCACGAGGCGTTGCGCAACTGGATCCGCCAGGACGAAGCCGACCGGGGCCAACGTGACGACCGGCCGACCACCTCGGAGGTGGAGGAGTTGCGCCGGCTGCGGCGGGAGAACGCCGAGCTGAAGCGGGCCAACGAGATCCCGAAGGCCGCCTCGGCTTTTTTCGCCTCGGAACTCGACCCGACCCGGCGACGGTCGTGACGCTCGTCGACGAGCTGAAAGACCGCTTCGGGGTCGAGCCCATCCTCCGGGTCCTCAACGTGGCCGTGTCGACCTACTACGGCTGGCTCGCCCAGGCCGCGAACCCGTCACCACGGCGCCGCGAGGATGCGGAACTGGGCGTGGAGATCGCGGAGATCCATGATGTCTCGGGCGGCACCTACGGCAGTCCGCGAGTGCACGCCATGCTGCGTCGGCAGGGCCGCCACGTCGGTCGCAAGCGGGTGGAGCGGTTGATGCGCACCGCCGGCCTGCAAGGGGCGTTCCTGCGCAAGAAGTGGCGCATCCCGTCGACCAGGTCGAATCCGAAGGCGACACCGGCTCCGGATCTGGTCAATCGGCAGTTCACGGCTGCGGCGCCGAACCGGCTGTGGGTCGCCGATGCCACCCGGATTCCCTGCGGCGAGGGCGTGTTCTGGCTCGCCGCGGTGCGGGATGTGTTCTCCAACCGCATCGTGGGCTGGCGCTGCTCCGACCGCTGCGACACGGACCTGATCCTCGGCGCTCTGGAATACGGCATCTGGTCGCGTGACGTTCGCGACGGCCAACTGATCCACCACTCGGACAGGGGATCGAACTACACGTCGTTTCGCTTCGCGCAACGCTTGGCCGACAACGGCATCCTGCCCTCGATGGGGTCGGTCGGTGACTCGTTCGATAACGCCCTGATGGAGAACTTCTGGTCCACCCTGAAAATCGAACTGGTCTACCGCACCTCGTGGCGGACCCGCAACGAGGCCGAGAACGCGATCTTCGGCTACATCGACGGCTGGTACAACACCCGCCGCATCCAGAAAGACCTCGGCTGGCGCTCCCCAGACGAGTACGAAGCCGCCTGGCACACCCACCAGGCCCGACAGAACGAGCCCACTATCGTTCAGCCTGAGCCCACCGGCGCCAGGTAACCAACCCTCCGGGAAATCGGGGGAACCTCACCCGCCACCGTTACCACGGCTCCAGCGCCTGGCGTCGTGAGATGGACGCCTGGGTCGCGGGCAACGTCTTGGCAGGCGACGACGCATTACTTGATCGATACCTGGACGGGTTTATCACTGTGCCGGAGCAGCTGACCGGTCTGGTGGCCGCCCTTGCAGAACAAGCCGTCTCGCCGGAGCAGGCCCAGCGGCTGTTCACCGTCTGGCCCACGATCCTCGACCGTCTTCTCCCCGGAGCCCGGCACGTCCCAAGACCAGGTGACGACAGGTCTTACCGGCGCGACGAGGCAGACCTCGACAAGGCGCTGCTGCCCAAGCGGCCGGATGTGGCGCTCTGGCCAGGCCGGAAGTGGTTGCGCGGCCTGGGGCGGTGGATGGACGCGTACGCCCCGCGCCCCAGCCTCTGCGACCGACTCATCCTATGTCTGGGCTCCATGGGGCTGACTTTCACTCCCGCCGGGGTGCAGCTGATCATGCGAATACTCGGCGACGACGCGGCCCGGATCCTGCGCGACAGTCGATACATCGCTGCCTGGTTGCGTGTCGCCGTCCTAGAACAGCACGAGAACCTGGAGGCTCAGCGCCTGATCCTCCGGCAGCTCGTTGACAACCTGGCGGCGCAGGGGTCAACCGAGGCGACCCAAATTCAGCGCGAACTAGAGGCGTAGCTCGGGCAACCCTCAAGTCGTAACAGCTTCCGCGGGTCTTCGAGCGCTACGGCCGCGCCGGTGGCGACGAAGACGAGGCATTCGCCATGCGCTGACCACTTCGGTCTTCCCAAAGAGGTCAGCAAAGAAAAGCAACGAAGAGCAGGCCCGTGACCTGCACAAAGTGAAGGATTTAGGCTCACCACGGGGCTGTTCATCGCCGTCTGGTGCTCCCAACGTGCTCCCAACGTGCTCCCAGGCCAGCGCCAGGGCCGTCGGCGTAGGTGCAGGACTGCGAGCCGCAGAGCACGCCAGCGTTCCAAGGGCGGCGCCTGCGGACATGCCGAAAGGTTGCCTTGGCCGGCCCGTTCGTTTTACCAGGCCGGACGCAAATGACCGACCTCGCGCCGACACGCCGGCTAGTTCAGGCTCAGCCGCCTACCGGCCGAGCGTCCCATGACTCAGCTGCGACACATCATCGCCCCGCCCACAGTTGGCCGCCTCATGTCCGAGGCAGCCCCAAAGCGCGAAGCAAATCGGCCCACAATGCCGCTACCTCTGGCGGCGCTGGTACAGCGTCAGCAAAGGCAGCGCCTACCCTCGTTCCCTTCTGCGTGCCAACATCTCGCCGCACTTTGGTGAGCATGTGTGCGTCCAGGCGGCCCAGGAACACCTCGAGTTCACCGCCCTTCGACCCGTCGTCGCCGAAGTCGTCAGCAAGGGAGTAGACACCTTCGGCGGCCCACTCCGCTCGAACATCAGCCAACTTTTCTCCGGACTGCGGCACCACCCTACTCAGCTTCGCTAACTGCTTTGCCATATCGCTGCCAGGGCGCATTGCGGGGCCGTCAGCGACGATCACCCATGGCACCCCAAGCCGCTGAGCCAGCGACGCGAAAGCCCCATACCCCTTCTGCCCGTCAACGGACAAGAATGCGACGTTCCGCTCATCTGGCGTAGGTAGCGGCCCTTTGTCATCCACCACGGACCCGTCAAGCCAGCGCCCGATAGCGGCGAGGTCAGTGGGCCCCTCGAACAGCACCACCCCGGCCGCGAAGAGCAGGCTACGGACTTCAGCCGAGGCGAGCAGCCGTATCACGGCGGCGATGTCTGCCGGTGTATCCGCGGCAATCGAGTTCACGGCGCGGTCCCCGCTCTTGGACATACGAACAATGCTGCCCAGTTCGTCCGCCGTCTGCGACGGCACGAGATCAGGGTTGTGGGTCACGCAGAGTGCCTGGCCAGGACCGCTTCGGCGGGCACGGAGCATCGCCAACAGTCGTCGTTGCGCGGTCGGCGACAGGTGTACAGCTGGTTCGTCGAGGAACACGCACCGGCGTTCGTCCGCTAGCAGCGTGGCAAGCAGGAGAGCCTCGGCTGCGCCCGCCCCAGCGCGGTGCAGCGGAACATCGTGAGCTTCGCCGCCGACCTGGATCTGGATGGTCGGGACGAGCATCACCTCCGCGTATCCCTCCACATCCGGTACCACCTGTTCAGTGCAATCGACCTGCTCCCCGGTCAGCTGCTTAAAGGACTCCCGTACTCTGGCGAACCGGCGGCGGTCGCCCGCTGATCCGTTCTTCAACCGGTGCAGCTCTAAAGCCAGCAGCGAGCCGTCCCGCAAGCTGGGCACATCCGCCAGTTCCCCTGCCTTGAAGCACGTACGTATCGGTGCGCGGTGGTTGTTCGTGACCTGGAGGCGACGCGCCAACAGGCGCTCCAGTAGGTGCGCGAAGGGCACCCGGCCTTGCGGCTGAGACTGATAGTCAGCCTCCGCCAAGACAGCGGCAACGCTCGCCGGCTGCACAGTCGCATTCACCTGCTCGGCGACAAACTCGACGCGTCTGCCTTGCACGTAGTTCCACAGCTCGACCGGCACCTTGCCGTCGTTGACCTTCTCGACGATGTCGTTGGTTGAGGGACACAACTCGCCCACGTAGGGCGACTTGCTGGGGCCAGCGATGACAGGACCGTCCAGCAGGCGACCAACTTCGTTGCCGAGGAGCTGGACGTGCACCGGCCCATGCGGCAGTTCAAACTCCCATCCAACCGTCCACGGCCCCCGCTGCTGCTTGTCGAATATGACCACAAGGTCGCCGGCCATCATCGGCGACGCTGAGCTAGGCGTGAGCTTCGCGTCGACCGCCGCGGCGAGCGCCATCACGTCGGTGGCCTCAGGATGTAGGAGGTGAAGTGTCGCAGCCCGGTAGTAGGAATCGATCAACACGCGCTCGTCGGAGGCGTCGAACTTGACGCCCACACGGACCTCGAACGACTCCCCACCGTTGTGCCCAGCCGTCGTCCACTCGCTGTCAAGAGGCCGCGTCCCCGTGACGCTGGCGTGGACGGCGTCAACCATCAGGTTGAGGGCCTGCAGGAGAGTCGATTTACCGCTACCGTTCGCGCCCGTGACGATGGTCAGCGGCCTGTCGGTGCATACCTCTGCTGCAGCGAGGCCAAGGAAGTTGGTGGCCGAGATCCTGGTGATGCGCACGCGCGCATCATGCCAGCCACCCCCGACTACGCGAGGCGCTCGGTGGGCGGCACCCGGCACCGTGGCCCCAATGCGATAGAGACGGCTGGATGGTGCGGGCTATCCTCCGTCATATGGGCCAGCACCCCCGCCGGGTCAGGGTGAGCGCCGAGGTGATCGTCGAGGTCACGGACGAGGCAGCCCTCGAAAAGGCGGTCCTAGACGAAGTCGATGCCAGTGAGCTGTCCGTCGAGCCGGGCCAGAGCCTCGCCGACGTCCGCGCTGAGGTCCGACGGGACATCCAGGGCGACCCCATCGCTGCCGTCGATCGGATCGCCGACGCCGCCAGCATCATTGCCGATAGGCCGGGCGTGGAGTTCGTCAGCGCGCGCCAGACCGCCGTCGAGGTCGACAACGACGGCTTCAAACTCGCCACGGAGCCGGACTTCGCCAAGCTCTTCCCGCTGTGCCACTGCGGCAGGGATGACTGTGAGGCCTGCTCCGGCTTCCAGCTGACACCACGGACCGCAGCGGCGCTCTGGACAGTCGCGCAAATCCTCGCCGATCACGCCTACGACGACGTACAACTGCACGGCGATGAGCCGATTACGAACGAAGCCGAGTGGAGCGTCCTCGGCGACTACCCGCGCATCACCTGGCGGCAGGATGCGGTGTGGCGCAGGCAGGCCGCTCGTGCGTTCGACGACCTGACCGAGGATCTCGAGGCCGGCAAACGGCCCACCTGCCCGGGCGAGGAGATGGCCTTCCACCTGATGCTGCAGACCGCTCAGGCGGCACTCGCCGACGAGTGGGGCCCATCGGACGACCTGCTCGCGCGGCTGCCCGAGCACGCCGACGACTACGACTGGGACATGGCCTCCGAGGTGCTTCTGCAGGACGACGACATTCTGCACCTATTCGATGTGCGCTCGGATGGCATCGAAGACCCGGAAACCGAGCAAAACCGGTATATGGGAATAGGCGACTACCGGCCCGAGGCCTGGTTCCGCCCCTTCCTGAGCATGACGCCGCGTGACGGCCGCCGAAGCTTTCGACGATGAGCAGGGCGGACGCCACGTAACGCCCCGACTGCGGCACGAGCTTGGGGTTTCGGTTACCGGCAAGCATGAGCAGCGGTGACGTCGTACCACTCTGGCCTCCTCGACGCGTACGTGTTTCCCCGCGATGATCGGTGAAGGGTGTGCGGTGGGTCAGATCCACGGGGTCACCAACACCGACTGGGCTGCCCATAGCAGGGCCGGGCGCGGGCGATGACAGGGCATTCGCAGCGATCCACCCCGAGGCCGGCCGCGTCGGCGCCACCCTGCCCGACCTCGGCTGCGGCTTGGCCTGGGCCGCGTTGCACAGGACCCGGCCACGGGTCGCGTTGCGCTGTCCGGACTGCGGCATGGCGTGCATGCCAAGGTTTCCGCCCGCAGGCTGCGGTACTTCGCCCATGACCCCGGACGCCCCGCCGACTGCGCCTGACCGAATGAGTCTTTGGAGCATCACCTCCTCAAGCTGGAACTGGCCACTGCGGTGCGCGCCGCCGATTGGCACGCCGAGTTGGAGGTTCGCTCCCCGGACGGCATTGCTGCCGCGGCGGACCGGAAGCCGCACGGCGTGGTGCGAAGTAGGCTCCAGCGCCGGTAGGGCTGTGGCAGGTGGCAGTGGTGCCCCGCTGGCGTTTGCCTGGGCGGGCAGTTCGAGCAGGTGAGGCAGCGCCGACTGACCGTCTCGACGTGCATCACAGGCCGATTTGGCAAGGGGGCCGGCATCAACAGCCGTGCGACAGGCGGGGGATGAAGGCGCGTCTGCTGGCTCGGCCCCTCAACCGCGCTGGTCTATCAGGCAACCGGGCGCAGCCAGCGGACGGTCGTGTCGGGGCCGTTGGGGTGGGTGGCTTCCCAGCGGCGCTGTAGCGCATCAACCAGGTTGGTGATCATGGGTTCGGTGACGTGGCTGTAGATGCCTCTTACGCCGGCGAGGCGGTGTCCGAGGCGGCGGGCCTGGGCGATCTCGGGGATGCCGTCCTCGATGAGCCAGGTCTTGTGCGTGTGGCGGAGGTCGTGGAAGTGCATCCCCGGCAGGATCGGCGGAACCCCTTGTTTGGGGTCGCCTGCGACGGCGGGGGTCCAGGCGCGGCGGTTGAAGTTGGAGCGGCGTTGGTGGTAGCCGCGGGCGCCGGGGAAGACGGTGTCGTGGGGGTGGTCGGCGAGGTGGGTGGCGAGGAGGTTGGTGAGGAAGCGGGGTAGGCGGATGTGGCGGACGGAGTCGTTGGTTTTGGGTGGGCCGAGGTAGAGCTTGCCTTCGACTTCGTGGAGGGCGCCGACGTCGGGGTGGACGTAGATGCTGCCGAGGTTGAGGTCGAGGTTGTCTCGGTGCAGGCCGGCGAGTTCGCCCCATCGCATGCCGGTGTAGGCGGCGGTGAGGATCATCAGTCCGTCGGAGGGTCGGGCTTGGCGGGCGACGATGGCGGCGACCTGTTCGGCGGTGGCGTGGGGTCGTTCGGCGCGGATGCCTTTGGGGATGCGGATTCCTCGGCAGGGGTTGTAGGGCATCCGGCGGTCTTCGACCGCCTCTTGCAGGATCATCGACAGGACCACGATGACGTCGGTGACGGATCGGGGTGCCAGGCGTTTGCCGAGGGCGACGGCGAGGGTCTTGATGTGTTGGCGGCGGATGTCGACCAGGGGCATCGGGCCGAGGGTGGGCAGGATGTGCAGTCGTAGGTGGCTACGGTAGGCGGCCCAGGTGGCGGGTGACGCCTGGTGGGTCTGCTCCCAGGTTGGTACCCAGTCGCTGAGGGGGATGCGTCCGCCTCGCGGGTCGATGAAGGTGTCGCGGGCGACTTCCACGTCGATTTCCTTGGCGCGGATGGTGGCGTCGGCGCGGCGTTCGTGGGTGGAGTCGGTGGTGACGGTGCCGTCGGGCATGCGGAGGCGGACGCGGAACTTGGTGCCGCGCTTTTCCACCCAGGCCATGGGTTACTCCGATCGGTTCGGTTCGGGTGCGGCGGTGATTGGCGCGTGACTTCGGGGCGGGGTCAAGTCGGCGGCGGAGGGTGGGCTGTCCGCCTGGCCCGTCGCCGTGCGGTGGCGGGCTCGGCGGCGGCGGCAATGATGGCGTCGAGGTCGGCGGCGGAGAAGCGCAGGTGCTTGCCGAGGAAGGTGCGGGGGATCTGGCGGCGGCCGGCGCGGCGGCGTAGCCAGGATTCCGGGACGCGCAGCAGTGCCGCGGCCTCCGCCGGGGTGTAGAGGCGCGGGCCTTGATCGTCGGACTGATCGCCTGCACGGGCAGGTGGAGGTGCGGACGGCGGTAGGCGGCGCCGGGATCGCGAAGGATTCGAAGGCATCGAGGGCTCCCATGAGCGTTGGGTGACGCGGTGAGGGCTGAGGCGCTCTTCGCGGGCGGCCGCAAGAGGGCCGCCCTCGAAGAGGTCCGCGTGGTGTGGCTGTCAGCGGTGGCGGCAGAGAAGGAGACGCAGGGCGGTCGCCGCTTGGGCGGGGACGACACCGTTGCCGAGGACGCGCAACGCGCCGGTACGGGGAAGATCGAGCGTGGGGTCGGTGACCCAGTGGGCGGGTAAGCCCATGAGCCATTCCACGAACGGCGGCGCGAGCACGGGTTTGCCGTGCTGGCCGGGTTGGGTGGGCGCGGGAACCGGCCGGCCGATGAGAAGCTCCCAGCGTGCGATCGCCGGTGCGTAGATCCCCCAGGTCGCCTGATCGTGTGTTCCCAGGCTGCTGCTGGTGAGCTGGGCGACGGTGGTGCGTAGGTCGGGGCCGCCGTCGCCGTGGCGGCCGGGGCCTCGCGCGTCGGAGGCCCGGGGCGTCGGTAGGGCAGGCGCCGCGCATCGCACGGCCGCGGACGGCAGGGTGAGGTCCCCGTGGGAGCCCCGTTGGCCCGGGCAGCCTTTCTGCCCGTCCGTCGCTCGAGGAGTGGACAGGAGCACCTGTGACAGCGGTGGCCGGAAGCCGGCCCCTGCGCGGCGGCCGGGAGTGCCGGTGTCGCTGGCGCGTGGGGTCGGCAACAGGTCGTGGCGGGTGCCGTGGGGTTCGACGACGTCGGGTAGCCCGTACTGGTGTCCGGGTCCTTTGCCGTCACGGGCGCAGGGCGTCGGCAGTGTCCGCACCTTCTCCCCCGCCTCTGGTGGTGGCGAGCAGGAACAGCCGGTCACGGCGGTGGGCGGCGCCGATGTCGGATGCGCGTAGGCACGTCCAGCTCGTGTCGTACCCGAGCGCGGCCAGGTCGGCTTCGACGACGTCGAGTCCGCGCCGCAGGAGTGCGGCGACGTTCTCCACGAAGACGTACGGCGGTCGAAGATGGCGAACGGCGTCGGCGACGGCGTTCCACACGCTGGAGTGCCGCCCGCCAATCCCGGCCCGCTTGCCCGCGTTGGAGATGTCCTGACAGGGGAACCCTGCGGTGAGGACGTCGACGGGTTCGACGCGGGTCCAGTCGACAGCGCGGATGTCGCCGAGGTTCGGCACGCCGGGCCATCGGTGCTCGAGGACGGCGCGGGCGTGCCGGTCGACCTCGGCGTACCAGGTGAGGTGGCCGCCGAGCACCAGCTCCACGGCCATGTCGAGCCCGCCGTAGCCGGTGCAGAGCGATCCGATGCGTGGTCCGAGAGGCTGGCCAATCACGTCACCTCCCGCGCTTGTGCCGCGATGACGTCGGCGGCGGCGTCGGGGTGGAGGCACGTCCGCGGACCGCACTCCGGCTGACCCTCGGCGGGTGCCGGATTCGTTGCAGGGTTCTTCAGGTGCGGTGGACCTGCGGGTTTCAGTACGACATCGCTTGAGTTCGTCGGCGTGTGTCTGGTTATGAAGGTCCTTGAGCTTGTGGGT
>NZ_JBHSBP010000080.1:0-736 GCF_042650725.1 Micromonospora sp. GCM10011541 | reverse complement strand
GCGACCGCCGGCAGCCACCACCACGCACGGCACCACGCCGCTACGGCGCCAAAGGCCGGCCACTCAAGCAGCCACCACCGCACGCGGGCCGCCCCCGCAGCGCCTGGTTGCAAGAGCCGCTGCTGCCGCCCGGACCACGCAACTACCGTGCTGCTGTTGATCTGCGCGCCGGGCCGCCACCAGACAACCCCTGGCTGGCCTGGGCGCTGCACCTGGCCCACACCACCGCCGAGGCACGCGGATGGGAACCCACCGCGCGACGCGCAATGCAGCGGGTCCTGGTCATGCTGCTCGCCGAGCACCGCGAACCCGACCGCATCCGCGTCAGCGACTTCGCGGACGTCGCCGCCCGGCAATACATCAACCTCGACTACGTCATCGAGGTCCTCACGGCCATGGACATCATCGACGACAACCGGCCCGCCAGCCTCGAGGGCTGGCTGGCCGCCAGGCTCGCCGGGCTGCCCGGCCCGTGGCGTCGAGACCTGGGCAGCTGGGCACGCACGCTGCGCGACGGAAGCCCGCGAAGTCGCCCCCGCCACGCGGGCACGGTCCGCGCCTACGTCGCTGCCGCGCTCGGCGCTGCCGCCAGCTGGCCGCAGCGCGATCACCTGCGGGAAGTCACCCGCGAGGACGTCCAGACCTACCTCGCCACGCTGCACGGCCGACGCCGTGAAGTCGCCACGACCGCCCTGCGCGGACTGTTCCGATGGGCCAAGACCCACAAGCTGGTCTT
>NZ_JBHSBP010000079.1:0-37849 GCF_042650725.1 Micromonospora sp. GCM10011541 | reverse complement strand
CCGATCAGCAGCCGTCAGCACACCGCGCTGACCTGCACCGATGCCTTATCTGAACGGCATTGCCCCTTGACCCAGCAAACCCCAAAGACACGCAGGACCTGCTGGACCTGCAGCACGTCGCTGACGCAATCGCTGCCAACCTGAACGTCCTCGTCACCAACGACCAGAATCTCACCAGGATCTACGGCGAGGTCGCTGAGCGGTACGGCCTGCGCATCATGCGACCCGCCGACGTGGTCATCCACATCGACGAACTGGCACACGCCGAGTCCTACCGGCCCGCCAGCCTCCTCGACACCGGCTACGTCGAACGGCGCCTGCGCAACGGCGAGAACCAAACGGTCGAAGCGCTGCGAAACCACACATCAGGGGAACGACCACGCGAACTTCAGGGCACCCTGAACAAGCTCGCTGTCAGCGGCGCTCAGCGGCTGGGCATCTACCAGCCCACAGGCGAACTCGTCGCGGCCTACGCCACCACCAGGACGTCAGGCGTCGTGCGAGTGCCGCTGCTTCGCGTGGCGAATCAGCCGCTCGCCGATACTCTCGCCCGGCAACTACTGTTCCGACTACGCCAGTCAGCACGAGACGCCGCGCTTCCCATGATCCAGATAGCCGACCCGCACCTATCACCCCAGGCCCGACTCGCCGCCGTCGACGACGGCTTCCAGGAAACCGACGGCACCCTCTACGGGTACGTCATCGCCGCAGTCGGCCCCGCAGCCGAGGTAGAACGGACCGCAATCTCAGCGGCGAGGGTGGCCGATTTACCCGAACCCGCGCCGCTACGATCTGGTATGCCCGCAGTCGCCGCCGCCGAACTCGAACGCATCTGGTGGCCGATCAAGATCGTCGACAGTGAGCTGCCGACCTACCTCATACCCATCCAGCAGCCATTCTCGACCCAACTGCTCGGCGTCCCCGCCAGCATCTTCCCCCGACACGATGCCCTGGGCATCAGCCGAGAACATGTCTACTACCGCAGTCCTGGCGGCGCCAGGCCGCAGGCCCCCGCAAGGCTGCTGTGGTACATGAGCAAGGGCGGCAACACCGCCCAACAGCCAGCGGCCATCATCGCCTGCTCCCAACTCGACGCGGTTGTCACCGCGCCACCGGACGAACTCTACGATCGTTTCCAGCACCTCGGTGTCTGGGACAGAGGCACAGTGCACCAGGCCGCCCGAAACGGCCTCGCACAAGCCCTGCGGTTCACCAACACCGAAGTCTTTCCGCGGCCTGTTTCCCGGCAAGCGTTCCGCCGCCTCGCGCTCGCACACGGCGGCCCGGCCACCGCGCCTCAACAACCAACCCGGATCGCCGCCACTCTGTTCGCCGCCCTCTATCAGGAAGGCCGAGCTCGATGAAACCCCAACGGACCCTGCTGCTCTCGCTTCGCCCCCGCTTCGCCACCGCCATCCTGGCCAGCGCGAAGAACATCGAGATCCGTCGGCGCCCGGTCAACGCCTCCCCCGGGACACCGATCATTCTCTACGCCAGCTCCCCGCAGATGGCCGTCGTTGGTACCGCCAGACTTGGCAGCACCACCGTCTGCGCCCCGGACGACGGGTGGCGACGCTTCAGCCAGCAGTTCGGCCTCAGCCGCGATGAGTACGACGCCTACCTCGACGGTGCGCTGAACGCACACCTTCTGCACCTCACGACCGTCAACCGCCTCAACGAGCCGCTACCGCTCCGTCACCTGCGCGAGCAGGCACCCTTTCACCCTCCGCAGAGCTTCCGCTACGTCGCGGCGGGCGACCCCGCTGGCCTGCGGGATCTCGTCAGCCCCTGACCAGGGAGCCGAGACGGCTTCACCAGGAGGAGGCCGATCGAAGCGCGTGCTCCGGGCACGCCCATGATCAGCGGACGGCCAGCGGCGGAAGGGGATGTGGAAGCCGTTGGGCCGCCGCGGCCGCTGGAGCCAAGAACTCCGAGTCGCCTCGACCGAGGGTAGGCGCGGCTTCCCTTAACGGGCCTCGCGTGTGCGGTCCGAGCGGCGGTGCGCCGAGCGGACCTTGCCACGGCATGTGGCTGAGGAGGGCTTCCACGGGGCGCGGCGGACACGCGCCGGTGCTGGATCCGGTGCCGAGGCGTGCTCGTCGCGGGTGTGGCTGAGCTGGCGGCGGATTTCGCCGGATTTGGCGGCGTCGAGGACGAGGCGTGCGGTGGCTTCGGCGGCTTCACGCTGGGACTCGGGCAGGACGCTGGTGTAGGTGTCGGCGGTTAGCACGATGGTGGCGTGGCCGAGTCGAGTTGGTCTTGTACGAGTTTGAGGTCGGCGCCGGCGGTGCGGGCGAGGGTGGCGGCGCCGTGGCGCAGGTCGTGTAGGCGGATCGGTGGTAGCCCGGCCCGGTCGACCAGTAGTCGTAGCCGTTGGGTGAGGTAGCCGGGGTGGATGGGTGTGCCGTCGGGGCTGGTGAACACGTATCCGGTGTTGTGCCACAGCCTGCCGGCGGTGGTGCGGGTGTCGTGGTGGTGGCGTTGCCGGTCGTGGTGCTGGCGGAGCACCCGTACGGTGTGGTGGTCCAGAGCGACGGCGCGGCGGCTGGTAGCGGATTTCGGTGGGCCTTCGTGCACCTGGTAGCAGGCGGTGGTGCGTTGCCGGGACACGGTCAGCTGGCCGGCGTGGAGGTCGACCTCGCTCCAGCGCAGGCCGGCGGCCTCACCGCGGCGCAGGAACGGGAACGGTTCCCAGTCGATACGCAGGATCAGCTGGCCGCTGTCGTAGTGGTCCCGCCGGTTGTGCCGGAACAGCGTCTCGTACCCGCGGAACTCGGCCTCGGTGATGATGGCCTGCCAGATCTGGCGCATCCGCTGCACAGGCCGGCGCTTGTTCGGCATCAGGTAGGGCCGGTGCTGGTAGATCATCCGCTCGGGGTAGTCCAGCGCATCGGTGAGGTCCTGCACGAGCTGGTGTGGGCGGCGCACCGTCGAGGGAACCGGGACGATCCGGCCGAGGAGCTCCTGCGTGCGGGGCCGTGGACGCGGAGGCGGAGCCCACTCCCGGGTTGGCTGATCCGGCGGCGCCAGCGGGGACGACTCGACGCCCTGGCGGTCGACCTCCACGAGCAGCAGCGACATGCCACCTGGTGACGACCAGGTGCGTAGCCGTTGCGGACCGGCTCGTAGCAGTCGCAGCTTGGCCACCTTCGCCGCGTGTCGCCACGCGGCCAGGGATTCCTTGTCCAAGCCCTCCAGTTTGAGCCGGCCGCCCGCCGCTCTCACCCGGTCGAGCACCAGCTCCGGTGTCACCTCCATCGCCGTCTCCTAGCGATCCAACTCGCTGTGCGGGGCGGCGTTCTCGCTGGGCCAGATCTCCCACCGGTTGCGGCTGCCGCGGCGAACCTCGGCCCCCGGGTGCTCAGCACGGATGCGGCTGAGCTCCTCGATGACCTCGTCGATTGACTTGCCGGAGGGGATGACCGCCAAGGGCTGCGGCTTCGGCACCGCCGCAGGTTCATGCCGCTTCTGGAACGACGAGAGCATCTCATGCAGACAGCGCAGCCGCGCCGACCAGCGCGGCCACGCAGGGCACGGGCCACACCCCAGAAAGGCCGGGTCGCCGAAGGTTGACCAACCATGCCAGACGGCGGGCCGGAAGCAGTCTGGGCACATGTCCTTCGCCTCGAGGGGTGCCATGGCTCGCAGCGCCTCGAACCTGCGTCTGACCCGGTCCGCTTCCGCCCGAAGCTCCCGTCGCTGTGTCCGGTCAGCCGCCCCCACCTCGGCGGTGAGCCGGTCCACCTCTCCCCGCAGCCGCTGCACTTCGTCACACCGCCAGTAGATGAAGTCAGTCAACGCCAGCTCTCGCCGATGCGACGGCAACCACCCGTTGACGTCCACGACCGTCTCAGGGTCACCCACCTCGCCCATCAGGGCAACGATGTTCGCCTCGGTTTCGGCAACGTCCGCGTCCAGCATCGCGATCTCCGCCGCTCGACGTCGCTCCTCCATACCGGGGAAACGTGTCTTCTCCTGCAACCCGGTCCGCTCGGCGACCTGGGCCTTGAGGATCGACTGCTGCTCCACCAGCGCAAGGCGCGCCTGATGACGGCGCTCGTCGTACTCGGCCGCACGTACCCGCCGCTGCCGCTCCTGCTCAGCCCGCTCTGCCTCGAACTCCGCTTCCCAGGAGGCGAGCCACTCCTCAACCTCCTGCGGGGTCTTGTGCCGGAAGCCTGGCTCAGCGCGAGTCCACTGCCCCATCACCGCCGTCGCCGTCTCCAGGTCCGCGGCATGCTCGGCCTCTACCCACCGGTTCCACCTGGCCTCGCGGTGCACCTCGATGAACAGCGACCTGGCGGCCTCGAACTCCGCCGCGGTCGCCTCGGCCCCAGGACAGGGTTTCCGCAGCAGCCCGTCGATCTCGACGACGGCGGGCTCCTCAGCCTCCCCAGGGGGGCCAGCGTTCGACATGGGCATCTCCTCGGGCAAGCGAGCGTTGCTGACGCGGCACATCACGCAACGACCCTGCTGCCAGTCGGCGACGGCCACCAGGTCCGGCCCAGCATCGGGAAGCCGACGGCATGCCGAACAGGATCTGGCTGTCTGCGACCTATGAGCCTGTAGGCGGGCGGCTCCGCGACACTTTCGGCCGGAAGAAACGTGCTGGCTCGTCGTGCGCGATCAGACTGTGCGGTGTGATGAGCGGTGCAACGCTGGTCGCGAATGCGGCGCCGACCCCAGCGGTCGAGGTAGTCAGGCGCAGGCAAGCCACAAGCCAGGCACAACAGCCAGAGCGGGCAAAAGCAGCAGGATCTCTCGCGCAAGACTTTGTCTACAACCCGACTTAAGGTGTTCAAGAATCGGGTCGAATCCGGCCAGAAAGTCGCTTCCGCAGGCCGCGGACTCCTCTTTAGGAGTCTGCGAAGCTAGTTACGCAGACTCGCAACTGCTAGCTTGAGTGCGTGAAGGTTGAACCGGCGAACGTTTGCTTCACGCAAGTCGGCTACCTCCAAACGCTGTACCTGCTGAATACCTGCTCGTTGACCGTCCGCGCCGCCCTGCATGGTTGGACGCCCGACAGGGCGGCGCGGCTCAGACCGTCCCGGTGAAGCACCGGGACAGAAGGGACACCCTCGTGAGGACTGTCAGCTCCCATGATGCCTGGCCATTGCCCCCTCGATCCAGTAGGACCCGCGTGACGATCGCAGTAATCATCGTCGTGATCATCTGTGCCGCCACCTTCGCTGATCGCGGGTGGGCGTTGCTGGTGACATTCAGCATGACCGCCCTTACCGTCGTTGTGGAGGAGTTCGTACGAGCCAACATCCCATACTGGTTCCGTAGGGCATAGCGCTCGGGTGGGCCTCGGAGCATTGATTGCCGAGGCCCACCCCCAAGAGCGCACGCCCAGCCTCTAGCACCGATCACGATGGGAAGTACCCAGATGCGATTTCAAGAGACTCCGGCTGAAGCCGGGCTTCGTCGGCTCCAGTATCTTGCCGACGTGGCCGCGGGACCGTCCGGCTCTCTACTGGGTAATCTGTCCAACAGGCCGGATGGCGTTCCTGTGCTTTCGCCACAAGATCTCGGGGACGGCCCATATGGCGTGCGAGAGAATGAGTTACGGCGAGTACCCTGGGCTGACTATCAGAAGCTGGGCCGATTCACGTTGCAGGAAGACGACTTGGTCCTCGTCAGGCAAGGCTCGATCGGCCGATTAGCCCTGGTCACCGCTAAGCAGTCCGGATGGCTGTACGGGTCATCATGCCTGCGTGTCAGACCGAATCAAGAACTTGTCTCAGCTCCCTTTCTGGCTTACTACTTATCGCATCCCCCGGTTCAGAAGAGCTTGCTTGAGCGCGCTCTTCCGGGAACAGTACCGTCGCTGAACACTCAGGTGCTGAATGAATTTCCCGTCGCCGTTCCCCCGCTGAAGCGGCAGCTGCAGATCGTCGGAACAATGACTGCGCTGGAGGACAGCATTGCTGCTCAGCACGCAATAGTTGAACGCTTGAAATCCCTCCGCCCAGCGGTACTCGACGAACTCATGAGAAAGCCTCAACAGCATGCCTATCGTAACGGCTGAAAAGCTCTTTAACGCTCTTCAGGGGGCGGCCAAACTGAGAGGTCAGGCCCAACCGTCAGAGCAATTGGGCGTGATCTCCCTAACGCTGGTCCTGAAGTGGGCATACGAGAACTCCAAGGCGTTGACAATTCCCGAACAGGCGCAATGGCCCAGCATCACGGCCACCGCTGACAAAGACCCCCGGAGAGCTCTCGAAGTCGCCCAGCAAGCTCTGCAGCACAACAACGTTAAAGCATTAGGGGAAATTCTCGAAATCCTCGACGTGTCGAGGCGGCTAAATTCCCGAGACCTTGAACACCTGGTCCACTATTTCGACGAAAAAGTTCAGCTCCACCCTGATCTGTTGGAGTTCCCCGACGCAGCCGGTGAGGCTTACGACCAATTTCTGAGTTGGTCTGCAGAGCAAGCAGGAAAGATGGGAGGCGAATTTCACACACCCCGATCGGTTGGAGACCTGCTGGTGCGGCTGACTAGTCCAAGCCGAGGACAATCGGTATACGACCCATTTGCGGGTTCTGCCGGCATGCTGCTGCGCGCTCGGCAATATGTCAGCGAGCGAGATGGGATCGACGCGACACTTGACCTCTTTGGGCAAGAGATCAACCGATCAACATATGCCCTCGCTCGCCTGAATCTTCTGCTTCACGGCTATGGTGACGCATCCTTGACTCTAGGAAATACCCTGACGGATCCCCGCCACGTTTCCTGCGGAAAACTCTTGCATTTCGACCGAGTGCTCACGAACCCTCCGATGGCTATGGAATTCGTTGATGCCGCCGTGCAGCACCAGGAGCGGATGAAGTACGGCATCACCAAAGGGCGCGGCAAGGCCGACCTCATGAACCTGCAGCACGTCGTTGCAGTCCTCAAGCCGACAGGAGTCGGCGCCATGATTGCCCCCCATGGGGCACTCTTTCGAGGCGGCGTCGAGGGGGGGATTCGGCGGGGGATCATTGAAGACGGACATCTCGCGGCGGTCATCGGGATTGGGGCCAACGTTTTCTACGGCACCGCTGTTCCTGCGTGCGTCATCGTGGTACGCGGTACCGAAGCTCCGCGCCGGGGCCCGCGTGACGAGGTTCTTTTCATCAATGCCGAACGAGAAGTCGCCACCGGGCGGACGCAGAACGTGCTGAAACCGCAACATATCGAGAGGATCGTGCGGACTTACGAGTCCTGGTCAACGATTCCTGGCTTCTCCCGGCCCGTCTCCATTTCTGAGATCGCGGACAACGGTTTCAACCTTAATATCGGGCGCTACGTCGAAGCCCTGTCGAGTGAAGAACCGCAACTCGACGTGCGCGCCGCAATTGCGGGTGGCGTACCCCGGGCAGAAGTTGAATCGAAGGCTTCGAGGTTTCGGGCCTTTGGAATAGACGCCTTCCAGTTGTTTCAGGCAGGAAGGCCCGGCTACTTGACTTTCTTGGCCGAAGGATACAGAGAGACTGCCGTTCGGATCCAACACATGGCTGCCGGCCGCGAACGAGAGTTCAAGGTCGCCAGTCAAAAGGCGTGGAAAGATGCGGCTGCAGAGCTCATCGATCTGGCGGGGTCCGGGCGAGTTCTGATGTCGAGAGATCGGTTGATGGCGCTGCTATGCGCTCCTCTCACACCCCTTGGCCTTGTTGATACGGATGCCCTGGCAGGAGCTTTTGCCTCTTGGTGGGAGGAGTATCACAATGATCTTCGAAGTCTCGATCACTACGGGCTACTCGGGCTACGTGCCCGACGAGAGTCGGCTGACAACTCGCCGTCTGCACTCGAGCGGAAGTCGGATGATGACCTTGTAATGGGCCTTGGCGAGGGCCTGCTCTTGCAGATCGACCAGCTTGTCGCAGCCGCTCGACACGAGCTAACCAAGTCTTTTCTCGGCTGGGGCGACCGGTACGCACTGTCACTCGCGGACCTAGAGAAGAGGCGTGAAGACGCGTCGGCCTGCCTACAGTTGCGGCTACGCGAAATGGGCCTTACTGATTCGGGCTACGGATCGTAGGGGTTCACGCTTGTCGGCCGAGCACCCCCTATTGCCCTGCGCTTTTGACCAAGACCGGCACCGGCTGCTGATCGTCAGCAAGCGAGCACAGCCGCACGGCGCTGCGACCGCCACGGGGCGGCAGAGACAGAGAAGCCACAGGTCATCAGCCTGCGGGTGCGAATCGAGCACCGTCTTAGGAAACCGTTGCTCTATCCCCTGAGCTACGAGGGCGCGAGGCCCTAGCCTACCTGCCAGCGGTTACCCACGAGTGCCCAGGAGTGCCCACCCATGCTCACCAGCGTTCGGACGCGGATGCTCCGATCCACCGAGCACACGTCGAGCATCGCGGACACGACGTCAACGCCAGATGCCCACTCGTGCCAGGCCGTTACCACTGATGCCGGGGCTTGCCCTCGACTCACCGAGCACATTCCGGAGCATCGCGATAATGTTGCCGAGGCGGCGAGGGAAGGACATCGTCCACCCCTCGTTTGCGTATTAGTGGTCGTTGCAGGTCGTGGAGTCTCCGTTGAAGGCGGGTAGCGGTAGTTCCTGGAAGCAGCGATCGCAGCGGCGTGTGGTTACCGGGCGGAGGCCGCCTGGTTCGCATTCGCAGGCGCCGCACCTAATGCAGTGCGGTTCACCGCAGTGGCGGCACGCGGCTCTCCAGGTGGTGAACTCGCGGGCGCAGGCCCCGCAGTAAGCGGTGTTGCCGACGGGCCTGCTGTCCAGTGGCGCCGGTAAGGCGTCCCAGGCGGGTGAGTCGGTCACCCAGACAGCGAAAACGTAGCTGTCGGCGGCGATCGCGTCGAAGTACATTTCAGCGGTGTGCACGCCGCTGCCGAGAGTGGGTCGATCCACTCCTCGGGCGGTTCCGCCGTTAAGGGCCGGCCGGAGTTTGGTAGCCGTCTGGGCGGTCTCGCGGGGGACGGCGATCGCGTCGCCATGGCGGGCGGCGAACTGACTGCGCCCGTCGGGGCGCAGGAGCATGACGTAGCCGGGTGCTGGTAGCTGCTGTGCGGCCGCGACACAGCACGCCTCACGCGATGCCGATGTGGTCCGCCAGAGGCGCCCGACCGATGCGGCGTCGACGCCGGCGGCAAAGGTGGCCCAGACTGTGTCGGCAGGCAGCAGGATCGCGGCGGCGAACGCATCAACGAGGTCTTCTTCGAGGCCTCTACCGCCTTCAGGAAGATCCCACAATGCGTCGGCGACCTCGTCCACCTGGGTGCATAGGTGATGGCCGAACTCGTGGAGGACGGAGAACGCCCGCCGGCCTGGTGAGGCGTCCCGAACCGCGGAGATTCGCGGCGGGACTTCCGTGCCGCTGTAGAGTGCCGCCACCGAGCAGTCGGCACCAACCTGGCCGGGATCGACCCAGTCCAGAACGATGTCGTCGACTGTAACGATCACAGCGGCCGGGTTGGCGGCCAGGTCGTGAGGGTCAACGCCGATCGTGGTCAGATACGTCACCATCGTGGGGACCAACTGCTCGATCAACTGGGGCCGGCTAAGGTGAGTGCCGCTCGTCATGGTTGGGCCTCACCCGTCTCGTCGAGTTCCGCGAGTCGCCGCCGCAAATAGTGGTCGACCTTCTCCGCCCAATGCGTTGTTGTTGCGCGCGGGTCTGCCCGCTGCCCGCTGCCGGCGACGGTGCGGGCGGCGGTCGGGGATACTGCCTCCGCTATGGCCCACCGTTGCTGGTCTTCGTCGGTGCCGTCAACTCGAGCCAGCCGTCGCAGGGCTGGCCGGTGCCGGGGCTGGCTGACCTCGGTGATCAGGTCGTCATCGAGCGCCGGGTTCGCGTCCAGCACGGTCCGCGTGTCGGTGTCGAGCACCGCGGCGAGTTTCGCCGCCTCGGCGGGCTTGACCCGCCCGCCACGGTTGATGCGCGTGAACACCTCCAGCGACAGCCCTGTCGCCTGCGCCAGCGCGGCGGGCCGCAGGCCACGATCACGCACCCGCTGGGCGAGGGGCACGACCTCGCCCAGCGGGTCCACTCCAGGGATCGTGGCGGACGCACCAACTAGCGGCGCAAACGAGGACGCGATAACGGCGCGCAGTTCCCGCCGGTCCAGGTCCCCCTCGTCGAGGGCAGTACCATAGGTCAGGCCTGCCGGTCCTGCCGTACTGCGGCGCCAGGCTCGCCAGACGTCGTGCAGCGTCTGCGGGGGCGGTAGCTGCGCTGCCGCCTGTTGCGGATTGGTGGTAGGCCTGCTGGCCGGGGCGATTTGCCGGTCGAGCACGAACATCGGCACAGTGCATTCCAGGCTTAGACAGACCGCCAAGGCGATATTCAGCGGGCTGGCGCTGGGCGGCAGCAGCAGGCTGAACTCATCCGCAGCGGCGATGTCTGTCGTGACGGGCGCGACCGTCACCCGCCACCGGTCGACGGCGATGACGACAGCGAGTTCGTTGGCCTGCTCCCAACGCAGCCGCCACAGCTGCCCGACGGCGACGTCCTCCCGTCCGTCGGTGTCGAGGGTTAACGCGTGTAGCTGTGGGGTCAGGCGAGTGATCGGGGTAAGCTCGGCGGCGCCTCCGGCCTCGGCACGCTGCCGTGCTGTACGCAGGAACTCCTCGTCGTCGAGGTCGCCGTCGTGGCGGTGCTGTTCGGCCGCACTCTGCCGCTGCTGACACCAGCCGCATTCGGCCAGGTGTTTGCCCTCCCACCCGGTGGGGGCCAGCAGATCGGCGTCGAGCAGGTGTGGGCCGGCAAGCGACACCGGCGGATGCACATCGATGTCAGAAAAGGCGGCCGGACCAGTTCCGGCTGGCGGGGTGCCGGTCATCGCCGTACACCGGCCGGGAAAGTACCGGCTTGGCAGAGTAGTGAACTGATGGATCGATGATTCACCATGCGCCTATCCTTCCGCAGGGAACGTCTCGAACTCTCATTCCTTCTCCATCTGGCCTGTGTACGTAGATAAGACGGCGCACCGACGTCAGTTGTCCGCTACGGACGGCTGCGGTTCCACCCGGGAATCTTGCATCGCCCGGTCGGGACGCTAGTCGTTGACAGTTCGCGGCGTCGCCATGGCCCGCGCCACGCTGAGCATGTCCTCGCGATGCTCTTCGCCGCCGAGGACCTGGCTCACGATCTCACGAACCCGGGCGGCGATCTGAGCCGTCACGCTCTTGCCCAGCCCAGTGTGATCGGCTATCCGCCTGACTGGCTGATCCAGGTAGGCCAGCACCAGACGCTCCCGCGGTGTGAGCTGCGCGAGTAGCCGTCCGGCTCCCGCCAGCACCTCAGCCTCAACTTGGGCCTGGTCGACCGCGTTCACGCCGGGCAGCCAAGGGTCCACGTCATCGACCGGCGTGACCACCGGTGCCGGGCCGACGGCGAACCGGGCAGCGACCGCGTCGGCGACCTCACCGATAGACAGGGACGCGCCGGCTGCTCGCAGCACCGCCTCGCAGACCGCGGCCAGACTGATCGCGTCGGCCACCGGCGACTCTCGGCGTGCGTCAGTGCGCCACCGCACGATCGACACGTCGGTGACCTTGTACGCCGCGCTGACTAGATCGCTCGACCGACCATTCCACACTCCCGGGGTAGTCCCGTCGGCCAGTTCGATGTTGCGACCCGCACCGGGACGCCCGGACGGGACGACCGCGAACCGGGGGTCGTCCGTCAGCACTTCCCGCAACCGCCGGATCAGCCGGCCCTTGGCGGTGGCCCGCCCCTTGTCGCGCAGGAAGTTACGCACCACCTGTTCCAGCAAACGGCGCAAGCTCGCGTCGTCGTGGGCCTTCACCGCGAGTTCAACCAGGCGCTGAGGTCCCCGGGCGTCGGCGAAGATATCGTGCGCGGTCTCCGCGACCGCGTCGAGGTTCCACGCCGGATGCCCATCCGGCGGCGGGAAGTTGCCCGCCCGGGCGACCGCCCGCACACATCGGTACAGCTCGACGGTGGCTTCAGTGCCGAACACGCCGTCGCGCCGCAGTTCCTCCCAAGCGGTCATGAACACCTCTCGTAGGCACCGATAATGCGGGTGAGCAGTTCCTCGTCCATCTTCGCGAACTCACCGAGTTCATCGTCGTCGTAGGCCGCGAAGTCCACCCGTCGCCACCGCCACGGCTGCCACAAGCCCGGCTTGTCGCAGCAGCCCAGGGCCGGGTCAGCGGGATGGAAGATGTCGTCACGATGCCGGTTGCCTAGCTGGCTGGTCCGCGGCACCACGATGCACGTCCGCTCGACCTGCAGCACCTTGACCACGACGGTCGGCCGACCCGCATGCCCGTCGCGCTCGTCGTAGTAGTCACGTGGCAGCCACACCACCAATCCGAGGTGCGGCTGCCACTGCCTCAGGCCCGGCCATGTCATTGAGGGGCTACTCCAACCTGCCGCCTTCCGGACAGACATCGGCTAACGGCGACGTACAGCATACGGACCGCTGCCGTCAGTCGACGCTGACACACCGCCGCGCCACTCGCACACCTAGCGGCCGTGTTCCTCGCACCCGCCGTCTGGCCGACAACCGCCACGACGGCCGGAAGGACCCGCTCCCCGACCACGCCGACAATCACCCACAGTGACCGGACAACATGGCGCGGTCCGCCGTCATACCCCGGCGACAGCAGGGCCGCAGGGAAACGACCGGCAGCCCAACCAGATCAGAAAGGAGACCGCCATGGCCGACATCGACACGGCCCGCGACGTCGACGACCTCCCCACCAAGCACCGATACACGATCATCGTCAACACCCGCCCGAAGCACGTCGACCACCGCGAGCTCACCTTCGCCGAGGTCGTCGCCCTCGCATTCCCCGGCGCCCCGGACCCGGAGGTGACCTTCACCGTCACCTACCACCGCGCCGCCGGCCCTCGACACGAAGGCAACCTGAGCGAGGGCGGCACGGTCACCATCAAGGACGGAACCATCTTCGATGTCACCCGCACTCGTCGCTCGTAGCGCGGACCTGCGCCGGCTGCGCGACGAGGGATACGAGATCAGCGTCATCGGCGGGAAGCTCGTCCTGTCCCACGTCCCGTACCTGAACGGGAAGCGCGAGGTAAGGTTCGGCACCCTTGTGTCCGAGCTCACCCTCGCCGGCGACACCACCACCCGACCAGAGACCCACGTGGTCCGCTTCGCCGGGGAACAGCCCTGCGATGCCTCCGGCCGGCTCCTCGTGAAGATCATCAACAGTCCCATTCACGAGAAGATCACCGACAATCTCACCGTCACGTTCATGTTTTCCAGCAAGCCCGATGCCGGGTACGCGGACTACTACGAGAAGCTCACCGCCTACATCGCAATGCTGGCCACGCATGTCGCGGCGGTCGACCCCAACGCAACCGCCCGGACCTTCCGGGTCGTCGAGGCCGACGATTCGGGATCGGTCTTCCACTACCTCGACACAGCCAGCAGCAGAGCCGGGATCGCGCCCATCAACGCGAAACTGGCGACACCGCGGGTCGCGATCGTCGGACTCGGCGGAACCGGCTCGTACCTGCTGGACCTGATCGCCAAGACCCCGGTCCAGGAGATCCACCTGTTCGACGGCGACGACCTCCTACAGCACAACGCCTTCCGCGCTCCAGGCGCCGCGTCGGCCGAGCAACTGCGGGAACAACCCAAGAAGGTCGACCACTATGCCCAGGTGTACGGCGGCATGCGTCGCGGCCTCGTCGCCCACCCGTACTTCCTTGACGAGAGCAACGTCGATGAGCTGCAGGCCATGTCGTTCGTGTTCATCTGCATGGACCAGGGCGGTCCCAAACGTCACATGATCAAGGCCCTCGAGACGTTCGGCATCGGGTTCATCGACGTTGGCATGGGCCTCTACGTCACCGACGACGACGCCATCGCCGGACACCTGCGGACCACCACCAGCACTCCAACGCGTCGCACACACGTCTGGGAGCAACGACGGATCGCGTTCGAAGACGCTGCAGACGACGACTACGGCAGCAACATCCAGATCGTGGAGCTCAACGCGCTAAACGCCGCGCTGGCAGTGATCAAGTGGAAGAAGCTGCGCGGCTTCTACGCCGACCTGGACCACGAGCACCACAACGTCTACGCGATCGCCACCAACTCGCTCGTAGGCGACGACCAGCCATGACGCGCCGAAGCACCTTTGAGCACCGGTTCGTCGAGACCGCACCTGACGACCTCGACGACGGTGTCATATACGTCTCCATCCCGTACACGACCGCGCTGCACCGGTGCGCGTGTGGGTGCGGCACCGAGGTGGTCACTCCACTCAGCCCCGGCCGTTGGACACTGATCTTCGACGGCCGGTCGGTGTCCCTGCACCCGTCGATCGGCAACTGGAACTTCCCCTGCCGGTCGCACTATTGGCTTCGGCGTGGCCGCATCCAATGGGCCAAGAGCCGCATCGGCGCGCCGCGCGACTCCGGCCAGCCCGTGGTGCACTTTCCTGGCAGGCGTGACGATCCCGCCGAAGTTCCACCCCCGGAAGCTGGCGGCAGGTTCCGCCGACAGGTGCTAAACGTTCTCGCGCGGCTACGCGGCGTGCTTGGATAGCCGCCCTCCGCGTCCGGCCGAGTGGAGGGACGGCAGCCAGGCGAGATCAACCAGCCAGTCCTTGGATGCACGGTATGACTGGCGCTAGCTAAGCCACCTCGGCCGCAGGGGCGGCGGTGTCTCGGACGGAGTTGAGGATCGTGATCAGGCGGTCCACGTCGGCGGACGGGAAGATCGAGTCCGGGCCGTGCGGGGCGATCTCGCTGAATGGGGATTCGTAGAGCCGTTCGGGCTCCATGACGCCGTTCTGCGTCAGGTGGGTGATGATCAGGTTGACGAAGTTGATCTGGTTCGCGGTCAGGGTGCGGCCGGCCAGGAACTCGCCGAACGCCTCGGTGGCGGCCTCCCTGTCGAGTCCGACCAGCGAGCGGATGAACAGGCCGAGCCCGTGGGCCGAACGGCGGGCCTGGTCGATGTCCTCGGTGCCGCCGCCGCTGGCCGCCAGCATCCGCTCCAGCTCGTCAAGGTCGGAGGGGGAGAGCTGCTTGTTGCGGCGCAGCTTCTGCAACGCCAGGTGGTCCTCGTGGGCGCGCAGGTACACCCGGGCCTTGGCGCGGAACCGCTCGAAGTCGGTGCCGATCTTGATGTCGTTCAGGGTGACGACGGAGATCTCGCCGAGCTCGTCGGTGAAGTCGGTGTAGACGATGGCCCGCTTGGACCTCTCGATCAGCTTGACCAGTCCGCGGAGGCGGCGCCGCATCAGTTCCAGCATCGGCAGGGTGAGGTCCTGCCACCACTCGTCGCCGGCTACCTCGTCGAGGAGTTGCTGCTGCTCGCGGATCGCCGGGATGCTGGTCTGCTCCAGCAGCGTCGAGGCGATGTCCTGCACCTGCCGGCGCAGCCGGTCGTAGGCGGGTTCAACGTCGAGCTGGCCGAGCTGCAGGCGCAGCACCATCAGGTCGAACCGCTTGGCCGCCTCGTCCTCGTCTTTCACGGCGGTGGGCAGGCCGGCGAGGTTTCCGCCGATCTCGTCCACGGCCTCGGGGGTGAGCCGGTGCCAGTGCTTGAAGTCGACGTAGTACTCCACCAGGCGCCGCTTGGGGCGGACGACGAAGTTATCGAGGTGGATGTTCTCCACCCGCCGGTGGAGGTTGCGGGCGAGGTCCCAGCGCAGCGCCGCCTCGCTCTGCGTCCCGTCGACCTCCGCCTCCGGGTTGGCGTCGGAAGGGAGGCGCTGGTCGAGGCGGTAGATCAGTTCGAGCTGGGCCTTGAACAGCCGCTCGGTCAGCGACTCACCCAACGTGCCCTCGACCGCCTTCGGGTTGTGGTTGAAGAACTCGAAGTTCTGGCAGAAGTCGAAGATGAAGAAGTCCTGCTTGTCCTGGCCGGGTCCGTAGAGGTCCTTGCAGAGCCGGGTGCCGCGGCCGATCATCTGCCAGAACTTCGACTTCGACCGCACGATCTTGAAGAAGACCAGGTTGACGACCTCGGGTACGTCGATGCCGGTGTCGAGCATGTCCACCGAGATCGCGATGTGCGGGTCCTTCTCCTTCTCGGAGAAGTCGTCGATGAGGCTCTGGGCGTACTCGGTCTTGTGGGTGATGACGCGGGCCAGGTGGCCGCGGTGCATCGGGTACGCGAGGTCGAACCGCTTCTGGATGAAGTCGGCGTGGGCGTTGTTCTTGGCGAAGATGATGGTCTTGCCGATCCGGTCGCCGCCCGCGACGTGGTGGCCGTGGGTCATCAACGTCGCCAGGACCTTGTCCACGGTGTCGGCGTTGAACAGCCACTTGTTGACCGCGTCCGGGTCGACGCTGTCCGGCGGCCCGTCCTCACCCCAGTCGAGGGCGTCCCAGTCGTCCTTCTCCTCCTCGGTGAGGTCGTCGTAGCGGATGCCGTCGCGCTGGAACTTCAGCGGTACGGAGACCGCGCGCGGCGGCACGAGGAAGGCCTCGTTGACCGCGTCGTCGAGGTCGTAGTGGTCGGTGGGTACGCCGTCTTCGAGGTTGAACAGGCTGTAGGTGTTGCGGTCGATTTCGTTGCGCGGGGTCGCGGTGAGCCCGACGAGCAGGCTGTCGAACCAGGAGAAGATCGCCCGGTACTTCTGGTAGACCGAGCGGTGCGCCTCGTCGATGATGACCAGGTCGAAGTAGCCGGGCCCAAAGCGCCGCTCGCCGCTCGCGGTCTCGTTGATCAGGCCCATCATCGTCGGGTACGTCGAGACGTACACCCGGCCCTCGGTGTTCTTCTCGGTGACCAGGTTGACCGTCGCCGCCTCGGGCAGGTGCGCCTTGAACGCGTTGACCGCCTGGTTGACCAGCGCATTGCGGTCGGCGAGGAACAGCACCCGCTTGACCCAGTTGGCCCGCATCAGCAGGTCGACCAGGGCGATCACCGTGCGAGTCTTGCCGGCGCCGGTGGCCATCACGACGAGCACCTGGCGCTGCCGCTGCGTCTCGAATGCCTCGCCGATGTTCCGAATCGCCCGGTGCTGGTAGTACCGCTCGACGATCTCCTGGTTGATGAGCACGTCCGCGAGGGGCTTGCGAGTGTCGCGGCGCTGGATCAGGAGCTGGAGCTCCTCCTTCGTGTAGAAGCCCTGCATCGGGCGCGGCGGATAGGCGGTGTCGTCCCAGAGCCAGGTCTCGTAGCCGTTGGTGTAAAAGATGACCGGGCGCTGGCCGTACCGCTGCTCCAGACAGTTGGCGTACAACTTGGCCTGCTGCTGGCCGACGGTGGCGTCCCGGCGGGTGCGCTTGGCCTCGACCACCGCGAGCGGCTTGCCGTCGTCACCCCACAGGACGTAGTCGACGTACCCGGTACCCGTGCTGTTGGGCATGCCGGTGACCTCGAACTCGCGGTCCTCCGGGCGGTCGAGCCGCCAGCCGGCCTCCCGCAGCATGAGGTCGATGTAGAGGTCACGGGTCTGCGCCTCGTCGTAGTCATGGTCATCGGGGCGAGCCTCGTTGGCGGCCTTCGCGGCGGCGATCTCGGCGCGCAGCTTCGCCAACTCGGCGTCGAGGGTGGCGGACTTCTCGCGTTCGGCTGCCAGCGCCGCGTCCTGGGCGGCGAGCTTGTCGGCAAGCGCCTTCAGCTCAGCCTGGCTCTGCTGCCGGACCTGCGAGGGGATCGGCCGGGGGATCAGGTCCGGGTTGAAGGCAAGCGCGCTCGCCGGGACCTTCGCCTGGTCGCGAGTGTAATGCCGAGCGATCCAGTACATGACATGGAACAGCTCGCGGACGACCGGCACCGCCTCCTTCGGCGTCACCGGCGTGCTCTTGTGCACGGCCGTGTTGCCCTGCTTGCGGACGATGTTCATCTTCGCCTGGAGGCTGTTGCCCACCAGGCTGCGCAGCGACGGCTCGTGGATCATCGCCGACAGGTCGTCCTTGTACGGCTTGGTGAGCGTGCTGTCGGCCTGGAAAAGCCACGTAAGGGCGAGTTCGAGCGTGCGCCGGGCGTAGAAGCACGAGGCCCGCGGATCGGCGATCGCCAGCCGCTCGGCCCGCAGGGCCTCGCCAAACAGGACGGGCCACTCGGCCCGCAGAAACGCAAAGTTGCTCATCGAGCGCCAACTCCCCACAGTCGACAGCAGCCCTCGATCGTCTCACGTCAGGGCAAACCCCGGAAGGCCCGATCCTGCACCGACGCGAACAGCGCGTTCAGTTCTGCGAGGCTTCCTCGATGCGCCGCCTTCAGGACTTCGACCTTCGCAACTCGATGAGCGAACGTGTGTTGGAGATCAAGCGGTGGTGTAGCGATAGGTGTGGAACGAACGTCACCGACGCTGATGGTGTTTAGTCCCGACGTGGTCTTACCCGCCCTGAGCAAGTGCCGGCGGCCACCTGGTGAGTTCACATAGTAGGAGGCAAAAACGGGAACGATCCTTGTGGGACCGAACCTCGCCCGAATCAGGTGGTTCTGATGAACGCACGGACTGACGGAGCCATCCCACAGGGCTGCCCGCCCAATTTCCTCGGCATTCCCGTGACCTTCGACGATGAGTAGATCATGGGTTCTGAGGGAAGTCCGGGCAACTTCAGCTTCTGATGCACGAAGCGTTTTGATTTCGGCTAGGTCAAGACGGCCACGGTAGACATTCGCGACTCGTAGATATGGCACCTCGATAGGAAGCTTCGATCGCGAGCCGCTCAGTTGAAGACCACCTTGGACCTCTGCCACGTCTTCAATCCGGGTCATCGGCCACGTACGAGGGTTCCGGGCCGGATCGCCAAACATGTCGAGGAAGATGGACTGGGTGAGGTCGTCGAGGTGGGCGAGGGCTTGGCGGCGCTTGGCGCGCAGCTCGTCCGCCCGATCCAACGCCTCGGCGATTCTCCGCTGCTCCGGTAGTGGGGGCAGCGGAAGCGGAAGCTTCAGGCATCGCTCGAAGTTCAGGTTGGAGATGTTGGTCGTCTGTTGCCCAAAGCTACGCACCGTTGCTTGAGTGCGCGGGGCGGAAAACCAATGGTAGAGGTACCTGGCATTTACCCTCGACGGCTCCGCCCGCAGGACGGAGATGAAGCCACCAAAGCTCGATGGCGAGGCGAGTTCCGGCACCCAGCAGCACTTGCCGACCAAATTCCAGCTGTTCGCGCTGGAAACGAGAATGTCCCCAGCTCGCAGGTATTGGTCTTCTCGCCTCACGAGCTCGCGGCCCACTGCCCAGACATCCGAGAGGTCGAGCTCCGACTGCACGTTCTTAGTCCTCATGCAGAGGACAGAGCCAGGCGTTTCGGCGGGTACTACGTCATCGGGCTTGAAGGTGATGCCGCGAACAAAGGAGGCTACATCCCAAAGCCTCGCCACAGCGGTGGTTGTGCTCATCCGAGCATCGCCTTCAGGTCGGACATGCCCTGCTGGATCTCGGATTCGAGGCGTTCCAGGTTTGCGATGATTTCCAGCGGTGCCCGGTGCTCGATTTCCTCGTGGACGACCTCCTTGTAGCGGTTGAGGCTGAGGTCGTAGCCCTGCTCCACGATGTCGGCCTTGGGTACGCAGAAGCTCTGCTCAGTTCGCGCCCGCTGCAACTCGTCGCCGCCACGCCGGAGCCACCGCGCCAACGCGTCTGGAAGGTTGTTCCTGCTGTGCTCGTCCTCGGCCAACACCACCTCCGGCATCGGCCCGAGCTTCTCGGCCGGTAGCAGCGGTGTTCGCTTGTCGTCGAGGCTCCAGCCGTCGGCAGTGACCTCGTAGAACCAGACGTTGTCCGTGCCACCGCTGTTGGTCTTCGTGAAGAGGAGGATCGCCGTCGAGACTCCGGAGTAGGGCTTGAAGGTGCCACTCGGCAGCTTCACCACGCCGTCGAGCTTCTGGTCCTCGACCAGCATGCGGCGCAGGTCCTTGTGCGCCTTGCTCGATCCGAAGAGTACGCCATCCGGCACGATGACGGCCGCCCGGCCACCGGGCTTGAGCAGCCGGAGGAAGAGGGCGAGGAAGAGCAGCTCAGTCTTCTTGGTCTTGACGATCCGCTGGAGGTCCTTGGACGTGCTCTCGTAGTCGAGGCTGCCGGCGAACGGCGGGTTGGCCAGGATCAGCGAGTACTTCTCCGACTCACCGCTGACATTCTCGGCCAGCGAGTCGCGGTAGCGGATGTCCGGGCTCTCCACTCCGTGCAGGAGCATGTTCATGCTGCCGATCCGCAGCATCGTGCTGTCGAAGTCGAAGCCGTGGAACATGCTCTCGTGGAAGTGCTTCCGCTGCACCACGTCGAACAGCGCGTTCGGATGCGTTCGGCGGACGTACTCGCCGGCCTCGACGAGGAAGCCTGCGGTGCCGCAGGCTGGATCGCAGATCTCGTCGGTCGGTGTCGGTGCCGTCATCTCGACCATCAACTGGATGATGTGCCGTGACGTGCGGAACTGTCCGTTGTGCCCGGCCGTAGCGATCTTGCTGAGCATGTACTCGTAGAGGTCGCCCTTGGTGTCCCGGTCCTCCATTGGGATGTGGTCGAGCATGTCGACCACGCGGGCGAGCAGCGCCGGGTTGGGGATGGTGAACCGGGCGTCCTTCATGTGGTGCGAGTAAGTCGACCCGTCACCGCCGAGCGTCCGCAGGAACGGGAACACCCGCTCGCCGACGATCTCGAACATCTCGGCCGGCGCGGCGCTTTTGAAGTGCGACCAGCGCAGGTCGTCATACTTGCGTCCCTGCTCGTCGCAGCCCTCTGGAAAGGTACGGCGCTCTATCGGCTTGCCCAGCCGGTTCGCCTTGTTCTCCTCAAGGGTGTGCAGGTCGTCCAGCCGCTTGATGAAGAGCAGGTAGGTGATCTGCTCGATCACCTCCAGCGGGTTCGAGATGCCACCTGACCAGAAGGCATCCCAGACGCGGTCGATCTTGCTCTTCAGTTCACCGGTGATCACGTGCCCTCGTCCCCACGGCGTCAGCGTTCCAGGCTTGGACCCACAGGCTAATGCGTCGTTCCAGTCCACCAGCCAACGCGCTCCTTGGCTGGGCGTCAACCGGCCAAGCGCGCGTGTCTGAATGTGGCGTCAGCAGCAGATCCGGGAGAGCTGGCACCGCGACGACGAACCCGACGCGGGTCGGTTGCCTGCCATCGAGGCATAGCGCGCCTTGATCATCGTGTGGGCGCATCTCCAGTTTCCCGTCATGAGGCGGTCCCTGTGTTGCAGCGGCGGCCCGCACGCGGCTCCCGGGCTTGCTTGCGCAGGTGGCCGCCGGCCCGGGCGACGAGGAGGCGCTCGACCTCTGAGGTGCCTGTCCGACAGATCCCTGCTCGCGCCGTCGACACCGCCGCCCAGCCCTTCGGAGCCACGCAAGGGGTTGATCCGCGCACGGCCGCTCCCGCAACATCAGATGACTCGCGGCAGGGGCGCTAGGCCGGCGCGCGCGACCTGACGCGCCTCTGTTGCCCCGGTCTCCCGGTGACGGGTGCCGGGGCGACGCGCAGCGCGGCCTTCATCACGTACACCTCTCGCTTGTTGACCGCCTCGCCGCGCTTGCTGAGGAGATACCCGGTGAGCCAGATCCACCCGTGGTAGGTCGGTTCGAGTCGACGGACACCACCCGCATCCGGAGCGCCCGATCTCCCACGAACTGCACCGAGCACTCCCGGCCGATGAAGACCACCTCACCGGGGCGAGGTGTGGTCACCTCAGCCACCCGAGGAACCTGCGGTGGAGGGCACCTGCCGGCGCCCAGCTCATGTCCTGCGTCGCCGCCACCAGGTGCGAGCCCATGTAGATGCTCAGGGACACCGGAGCGCCGGCGTACTCGGCGAGCAACTCTTGTCGACGGGTACGGCAGGGCCAGGAGGCGCCACACCCGCCGCAGGTCCAGGTCGGCAGCACCGGTCCGTGCGTGGTCATCGGTCCTCACCCGGCCAGTGCCCCCGGTTGATCGGCAGGCGGTGCGTCGCCCGGCAGGGCAGGTCGGTCCCGCAGCGGCAGATCCGCCTCCATCTTCGCCACGACCACACCGGCCGGTGCCGGCGGGCCAGGGTGAGGGCAGCGGCTATCACGTACTCCTCGTACCGGACCATCGGAGTCCCCTCCTGCAACCTACGTTACCTAGTACTCTGGGTATACCGACGATACCCCGTGTCGCCTCCGAAATCCCCCTGCGTGTTCTCTTGATGCAGGGAGGGCGACCGATGGCTCAGCCGCTGTATCAACAGATTGCCGACGACATCACGCGGCAGATTGAGTCGGGCGTGTTGAAGCCCGGGGACCGCTTGCCCAGCACCCGTCAGCTCTGCGAGCAGTACGAGGTCAGCGAGACCGTCATCCGATTCGTCATGATCCAGCTCAAGGCGCGGGGCCTGGTTTACGGCCAGCCGGGTCGAGGTGTGTACGTCAGCAAGAGGGACTGACCCCGGCCGCCCGCTCATCACCTGCTCATTCGTGGACGCCAGGTGCTCACATAATCCGCATTACCGGCGCGGTCCAGTGGGCCCGGCGAGCAGCCCGCGACTGGAACACTTACATCAACGAATGCGCAGCATCGAGCACCGGCACCGTCCTGGCGAGCTGACACGAGGGTGCCGCTGGTGGTGGCTGCTTACCAGGCAAGCGGGGCGGTTATAACCATGGGCGTTCCTTCGGCCGAATGCGTCGCACCCCAGTCTAGCCACGCAGAGTGCATGCGATACCTCTAGCTGGGGGTCTGGAATAGCCGAGTTGAGTCCACCGACTGCTGCCAGCGAGGGCGTTCGAAGCCCTTCGCCAACCGAGCGGCGCCTCACGGCATGTCCAGCCTGTCTTCGATCGAATCCAGATAGCTTGACTCGCCCACCAGTTGAAAGTGGCACGCGCGGCAGTACCAAACATCACCTGACATGGCGAAGGGGCTGGGGAGGGGCTGGGGTCACCCCCGGCCCCTTCTCAGAGCTCGATCAGGAGGTCTTGCGCGCGGCCTCGACGATCACGCGCTCCACCTTCTCCGGCTGCGAGACCATGGACAGGTGCGCGGCCTTGATCTCGGTGGTGTGCGCGTTGGCTCGCTTCGCCATGTATCGCTGGGTGGCCGGCGGGATGACGTTGTCGACCGTGCCGATCACGTCCCAGGTGGGGATCGAGGTCCAGGCCGGCGTGCCGGACGGTTCGCCCAGCGTGGACGCGTTGAGCGGGCGTTGCCCTGCGGCCAGCATGGCGCCCTTCTTCTTGGGCTCGTCGTTGGCGAAGATACCCGGGAAGAGGTCCGGTTGGATGTATGTGTCGGTGTACGATCCCGACCCGTCCTTCGGCGACACGGTCCTGATGGCCGGGCCGACCTGGCTGCCCGGGTTCAGCTCGGTGAGGCTCAGCAGGGAGTCGCCTTCGGCAGGGACGTACGCGTCGACGTAGACCAGCGCCTTGACGTTGGTGTTGTCGCGTGCCGCGTTGCTGATTAGGAAGCCGCCGTACGAGTGTGCGACGAGGACGACCGGGCCGTCGATGGTGGCGAGGAAGTCGCCCAGGTACTTCGAGTCGCTGGCGACGCCGCGCAGGGGGTTGGCTACCACGTCGACGGTGTAGCCGTCGTGCTGGAGGCGCTCGGTGACGCCGCTCCACGTGGAGCCGTCGGCCCATGCGCCGTGGACCAGCACCACGGTCGGCTTGGGGCCACTGGCGGTCGAGGCGGCCGCGACACCGGGGACCAGCGCGGCGACACCACCGGCCAGGGCGAGGCCGAGGGCGGCATTGCGTAGGGAGAGTTTCATCGTGGTCCTTATCGCGAGTGGGCGCCGTGCTCGGCGCCGCGTCTTCGCAGAACACCAGCCTCGGCCGGGGACCGGACCCTCGAAACAGATCACCTGCCCGGGCGCCGGTCGCCGCGTACCGGGCGAGTGCCTCACCCGAACAGATCAGCGGGACCACGTTCCCGCAGCTCGGAATGCTTCTAGCGGCCCAGTTCGGGCAGCGGTACGACGGCTGTGTCGTCGGCCACATCGAAGGATCCCGGCATGGTGTGCATGGCGTTGGCGAGCTGCACCCGGGAGCGGACGCCGAGCTTGGCGAAGACGGCCCGCAGGTGGGTGGCTACGGTGTTGGGCGAAAGGTCCAGCTCCGCGCCGGCCTGCCGGTTGGTGCGGCCGGCGCCGATCAGCCGGGCCACCCGCAATTCGCTGTCGGTCAGCGCGCCCCAGCCGCTGACCGGCCGGGCCGGGGCCGCCGCCCAGGGCTTGCGGCGGCTGCCCGCCGCCTGCAGGCCACGTTGCAGCGCACCCAGGGCCGGCTTGTTGCCGGCCTTGTCGAAGAAGTGCCACGCGTCGCCGAGCTGGTCGACGGCCTCCCGGTGCTCGCCGGCGTCGAGCAGAGCGAAACCGTGGTCGACCAGCGCGCTGGCCAGCAGCATCGGCCGGGGGCTCGCGCGCAGGATCTCGACCGCCTGGGCGAGGAGTGACAGGTCACCTTCGACGACGCCGCGCACCTGCACCGCCAGTCCCGCGAAGCTGCGCACGCCCGGATTGCGCTCGGCGCCGATGGCGGCCAGCGCCACCGCCTCGGCGACGAACTCGGCGTCGCCGGCTGCGAGGCCGATCTGCGTGAAGACCCGCATCCACCCCGGCCACCAGGGCCAGTAGCTGCGGGACTCCCGCGCGGCCATCAGGTGCGGCTTCAGGATGCGTACGCTTTCCGCGACCTCGCCGCGCGCCGAGGCGAGCCAGCCCCGCATGAGCACCAGGCCCGGCATCCGCACGTCGTCGTCGGCCTGGCTGTGCCGCTCGGCGGGGGCCAGGTACTCGTACGCCTTGTCCAGGTCGCCGCGGCCGAGAGCGATGGAGCTGAGGATCATCCAGGCTTCGATCGCGTACGCGTGGTTGCCCAGGTCGTCGCCGAGGCGCACCAGGGTGAGGGCGTCGGCCTCGGCGTCGTCGAAGCGGCTCAGGTTGAAGTCCTGCCACATCTGGGCGAACAGCACGGACGGCGGCAGGGTGTCGCTGCGCCGGGCGGCGGCGAGCAGTTCCTCGGCCTCGTCGTAGCGGTCCAGCAGCTGCAGCGCGGTGATCTCCTCGCCGAGGTAACGGGTGCCGGCCAGCTCCCGCAGGCGGCGGAACTGGGTGAGCGCGTCAGCGTGCCGGCCCTCGTTGCGGGCGACCTCGCCGAGGACCTCGGTGGCGAGCTCCTCGGCGAGCCGGTCGTCGAGCCGCACCGCCTCGGTCAGCGCGGCCCGGGCGGCGGCCAGCGCGATCGCGGCCGGCTCGGTGCGGGTCATGGTCAGCGCCTCGACAGCGGTCAGCCGGGCTCGTAGATTCTCGGAGACCCCGGGTAGCGCGAGGGTCTCCCGGATACGCCGCACCATGTCGGCGAGTCGCCCCATGGGCCAGAGAGCGCGGGCGATCTCGAGCTGGATCCGAGCCTTGCCGTCGACGCTGGGCGTCTCGGCCAGCACCCGGTCGGCGGTGCTGATCGCCTCGGCCGGACGCTGAGCGCGCACCAGGGCTTCCACAGCTTGAAGCCCGACCTCGCACCGTTCCCGATCGGCCGGGTCGAGCAGGCACAGGGCCTTACGAAGCAGGTCTCCGGCTGTCTCCGGCGGGCTCTGGGCAGCGGCCTGCCGGAGCACCTCGACAGCCTCTCGGTCGCCTTGCACGGCGCAGGCCTGCACGTGCGGCGCCGCAGCAATCGGCCCATGACCGGACGTCAGCAGGTAATGCCAGCAGCGCCGGTGCAGCGACCGCCGGTGCGAGGGCAACAGGTCGGCGTAGACCGACTCGCGAACCAGGTCGTGCCGGAACGCGACGCGCGCCTCGGCCTCGACCATCAGCCCGGTGGCGACGACCAGCTCGAGCCATCCGGTCCGGAGCGGCTCGGTGGCCAGCCGTGGGGCATCCTCGACCGGCAGCGGCCGGCCGAGGACCGCGGCGAGCTGCACGAGCTCGCTCACGTCGGCCGACAGCGCGGCCATCCGGCGCCGGGTACTGGTGATCAACCCGGCGGGGACGCCGCCCTCCATCCGGCCGTCGGTCTTCTCCCGAGCGAGCCCGCCGAGCAGTTGCACAGTCAGGAAGGGGTTGCCACCGACCCCGCGCAGCAGCTCGTACGCCCGGCCGGTGGGCAGCTCGCCGAGATGCGCGACGGCCATCTGCTCGATGTCGGATGATGCCAGCGGCCCGAGCTCCAGCCGGTGCACGTGGACGCCGTCCACGGCGGAAGAGGTCAGCTCGTCGATCGCGGGCCCGTGCGCCTCGCGGCTGGTCAGCAGCCAGACCACCGGGGAGCCGGCAAGCCTTCCGGGCAGGATGCGCAACGCGAAGCGGCTCAGCCGGTCGGCCCATTGCGCGTCGTCGATCGCGATCAGCACCGGACCTCGTGTCGCCAGTTCCTCCAGCAGAGCCGCGATGCGGTCGACCAGCCACAGGTGCTGGTCGTACAGATCCGCGAGCCTGGTGAATCCGTCACTGTCGAGCAGGGGGCGGGAGCCCGAGCGGAGCGCCACCAGCAGCGGAGCGCCTGGCGCGATCTGGTCCATCTCCTCGGCCTTGCCGAACCCCGCCGCGAATCCCTGCCGGGTCGCCTGCTCGGCGATCGCTTGCAGCATCGCCGTCTTACCGATCCCGGCCTCGCCGGTGACCAAAATGATCGTGCCCTGCCCGGTGTGCGCCGCTGCCCGCAACGCCGCGATGGCCCGGGACAGCTCGGCGCCCCGGCCCCTAAGCTCGGTCCCCGCCATGGGCGGACCTTATCAGTTTTGTTACGAGACTGACTCCCTGAAATGGCCGTCCGCGGGTTCGACCTCGCCGCACTCCACGCAGGTCAGGACCGCGCGGACCGGGTGCTGCGCCGGCCCGTGGACGGCGACCTGCTCCGGCCTGCCGGGCATCCACTTGTCGCCCCACTGCATCAGCGCCACCAGCACCGGCAGCAGCTCCTGGCCGCGTTCGGTGAGGTGATACTCGTAGCGGGCCGGGCGGTCCTGGTACCGCTCTTGGCTGACCACCTCGCCGTCGAGCAACGCGCCGAGCCGCTCGGTCAGGATGTTGCGGCTGATCCCGGTCTGGACCCGGATCTCCTCGAAGCGGCGATGGCCGTGGAAGATCTCGCGCAGGATCACCGGCGTCCACCATTCGCCCACGAGGTCGAGGGATCGCGCGATCGAGCAGGGTAGATGGCCGACGGACGAGCGCTTCATGGCCGCACATTACTCCAGCTCACGACGCGAACGGATGAGACCGTGGAGGCGGCCACCGGCCCGCGACCGCCGCGGCCGCGCCACTGGCTGATCCGTTGAGGTGATTCCCGGCAAACCGGGCCCTGATCTGCTGGGGGCATGTTTCCAGGACATGACGGGATGCCCGATTTTTTGGGACGTGGCGAGGACCTCGACACCGCTCTCGAGGTGCTGCAGGGAACCCGGGCCACCGGGATCGGCGCGGTCGTCGCGGTCACCGGTGAGGCGGGCATCGGCAAGACCACGTTCATCACCGAGCTCCGTGAGCGGGCGGTCGGCGACGGCTTCGCCACCGGGCGGGCAGCGGCCCTGGAATCCGGCGGCATCGCACCGCTCGCACCTCTGCTGACCGCCCTGCGCTCGGGACCGGCGCCGGTACTGTCGCAGGCCGACTTCGGCGCGCTCGCAACGTACGCCTCCCGCCCGATCTGGCTCGTCGACCGGCTCACCGGCCAGCTGCGGGCACGGGCCACCGCCACCCCGATCCTCATCTGCGTCGAAGACCTTCAGTGGGCCGACGCGGCCACCCGGTACGTCCTCCGCGTCCTCCCCGCGCAGCTCGTCAGCTCGGCCATCGTCTGGCTGTTCTCCAGTCGGCTGCCCCTCGACGCGATCGCGGACGACGTCGCGGTGCACGAGATCCTTCTCGGTCCGTTGCCGCTCTCCGTACCCGAGGCGGGTGGAAACCCCCTGCTCGCCGTGGCGCTGACGCGGGGACAAGTGGCCGAGGCGGTGCGGCACATGCTGAGCTCACTGCCGTCGACCGCCAAGGAACTTCTCACCGCCGCCGCAGCGCTCGGACCCTCGTTCACTGTCGAATCGCTCGGCGCGCTCCCGGACCATGACGCGCTCGCCCGCCTCGTACGCGAAGGCTTGCTCGCCGACGACGGGAGGCGCCTGCACTTCCGCCACGAGCTGCTCAGACAGGCCCTCCTCATCTGAACGGGTTAGCCCCCGCGCGGTCTCCCCTCCCGGCCCCGGGAAGGTCCTGATCCGGTCGGGTGATCCGCCCGCGCGCCCGTCGCGGTTGCCTGAAGCGGCAAACCACCAGGGGAAGGAACCGCCATGCCGACCATCACCACCACCGACGGCGCCGAGATTTTCTACAAGGACTGGGGCGACGGACAGCCGATCGTCTTCAGCCACGGCTGGCCGCTGAACGCCGACATCTGGGACAACCAGCTCAAGATCGTGGCCGACCATGGCTACCGGGGCATCGCGCACGACCGTCGCGGGCACGGCCGCTCCACCCAGACCTGGGCGGGCAACGACATGGACACGTACGCCGACGACCTCGCCGCGCTCGTCGACACCCTCGACCTCCGCGACGTTGTCCTGGTCGGACACTCGACCGGCGGCGGCGAGGTCGTCCGTTACCTCGGCCGGCACGGCACCTCCCGCGTCGCCAAGGTGGTGCTGCGCGGCGCGGTCGTCCCGCATCTGCTGGGCACGGCCGAGGACCCGGGCGGCGCTCCGATGGCGGTCTTCGACCAGCTGCGGGCCCGGCTCGGCGATCGCTCGGAGTTCTACCGCGGTCTCGCCGAGCCGTTCTACGGCAACAACCGGCCCGGCGCGAACGTCTCACAGGGCGTCCGCGACGCGTTCTGGCTGATCAGCATGACGGTCGGGCTCAAGGCCGCGTACGACTGCATCGCCGCGTTCTCCGAGACCGACATGACCGGGGACCTGCGCGGCATCGACGTGCCGGTGCTGCTCTCGCACGGCGACGACGACCAGATCGTGCCGATCCAAGCCTCCTCCGAACGCTCGATCAAGCTGCTGCCCAACGCCACTTTGCAGGTGCACCCGGGTGCCCCGCACGGCCTGGTGGGCCGTTTCGAGCAGGACTTCAACCAGGAACTTCTCGACTTCATCAAGAGCTGAGATCGACGGGCCGGCGCCGCGCGGCGCCGGCCCGTCGATCACCCCGAACGGGAAATCATGACCGACCTGCCGTACGAGACAGCCGAGCTTCTTCGCGACCGGTAGCCTCCGGCGCGCCCGCTCAGGCGATGAGCCGGTAGGCCGAGCCGCTGCTGCTCGGGACCCACGCGTCGGGCAGCGCCGCTGCCAGCGCGTGCTGGGCCCGCCAGCCGGTGCAGTGCCCCGGGACGAGAAGATCGGGCCCGGCCTCGCGGAGCGCCTCAACGGTACGATCGATGATCGGTGCGAAGGCCGTGCCGCCGAGGTGCAATCCGCCGACGAGCGCGTGCAGTCGCGGTATGCCCGTGAGCCGCTGGGCGTGGCGGACGATGTTGACGGCTCCGGCGTGGCCGCAACCGGTGAGGACGACCAGGCCCCGGCCTCGCAGGTTGACCACGAGCGCCTGGTCATCGACGACCAGCGGGTCGGGCTCCCACGCGGTGCCGTTCCAGGCCTGGTGGGCGGCCGGCATACCGCGCTCGAAGTCGGTGGTGCGGTCGACCTCCCCGGTGATCAGGACGCTCCCGTCGACGAGCAGCGACGGCTCGCGCCGTTCGATCACCTCGAACCCTTCGCCGGTCAGGGCTCGCTTGCTCAGGGTGGGCAACTGTTGGGCGGGAGCACCGGGGACGGCGAGCCGTCGGCGGATCCAGACCCGGGGGTGCAGCACCATCGGCAGTGCTCGGGTGCCGCGTTTGCCGGCCAGGCCCGCGAGGCCGCCGGCGTGGTCGAAGTGGCCATGGCTGAGCACGACGGCCTGGATCCGGGTGAGGTCGACGCCGAGGCGTTCGGCGTTGACGACCATCGCGTCGGGCGACAGACCCGTGTCGAACAGCAAGGTCGTCGTGGTGTTCCCGCGGCGGACGGTCACGAGCGCGGCGAAACCGTGCTCGGCTCGCAGCCCGACGGTCGTCGATCCTGCTTCGAATTGGGGCGCACTCGCGACGCCGGCTTTGAACGGGGCGCGGACGGCCCGGTCGTCGCCGTCGAGCAACGCGTCGTAGACGTTGTCGACCAGCGTGGTGATGGTGACCTCGTCGACCGGCGCGAGCGTGATGGGGTCCACGGCCGGCCCGCCGGCCGGCCGTGGACCCGATGCGGCGACCGGCCCGTGGCCGTCGCCGGTGTCACACATCGGTGGCGACGACCTGGACGAGCCCCGTTTCGACGTCGTAGACGAGCCCGGAGACCTGCCACCCGTGTGCCGGCGATCCCGGGGCGGCGAGCAGGGCCGCATCGACCTTGACCGAGGCGTGGGGATCGCTGACCTCTTTGTCCGGCAGCCGGTCGGCGGGGATCTCGAAGTACTCGGCGAGCAGGCCGGGGAAGGCCGCGAGGTCGGTCATGCCGCAGTCGGTGTGGTGCAGCACGACGAGGTTCCAGTCGCTGCCCGGGCCGCCGCCGTTGGCCTTTCCGACCCGGCCGAGCATCGCCATGGTTTTGAACAGCGCGGGCGTGACCCGGCCGCCCACGTTGCGGATGATCGCCGCCTCCCCGAGCTCCACCCCGAGCACGACGCCGGGATCCACCCTCGGGTCGACGCAGCCGATGATCATCGTGCGGCGCGAGGGATTGATTCGCAGCCCGGGGATGAACCGATGGGTGGCGAAGTCGGCGTTGCGTCGGGTCAAGTCCTCGATGACGGTCATCATGCCTCCTGGGTGGTCAGTTCTGGCTGGACGAGGTTCGGGCCCAAGGCGCCCGTGGTGGTCCGCCGCTCGGTCAGTCGCTGCCGGAGCAGCACCAGGCCGAGCCCGGCGAGGAACCAGACAGCGAGAACCACCAGGGACCACGCGGCGTGGGAGCCGTCGAAGTAGCCGTATTTGTTCACGGCTCGCACGGCGGCGCCGGGCGGAAGGATCGCGGAGACCGCCTGCGCCCACCGGGGAAGCAGGTCGTATCCGATGGTCGCTCCGCTGGTCGCGTTGCCGACGGTGGTGAGGATCAGCACGGCCAGGCCGATGCCGGCCGGTCCGAGCCACGCCCCCAGGGCTTTGGTGCTGAAGGCACTGGCGAGCGAAAGGAGAGTGAGGGAGAGCGCCAGCAGCGGGAACGGCGCCGTCAGTGAGCCGTAGATCGGGCCGGCGATGGCGGCCGCGCCGAGGCCGATCGCGACCGCGAACCCGGCCATGGCGTACAGCCGGTGACGAAGGCGCACCTTTGCGGCAGCGCCCGTGAGGCCCTGCGCGAGAACGAACGAGGAGAGGGTGACGCCGAAGACGACGTAGAAGGCCGACAGACCGCGGCTGTCGTAGTCCGCCAGGGGCGCGATGTCGGTTTCCTGCACGGTGAATCCGGCGTGGGCGGCCAGGCCGGAGACGAGCTTCCGGGCGGCGCCGCTCTCACTGAAGCCGCTGGCCCCGGCGTACTCGAAACGCAGTGTCGTCGGCGAGGTGGCGCCGAGAACACCGATGGCGTCTCCGTCACGCGTTATGGCGGCGCCGTCCTGGATGCTCGCGACCTCGGTGACCTCGACGGAGTCTCCCAGGCCGGACTGAGCCGCGGTCGCGAGCTGGGACCCGACCACTGCAATGGGCAGGTGCTGGGGCGTGGGATCCCGCTGAAGCCCGACGTAAACAGCGATGAACGCGCCGCCAATGATCAATCCGGTGATGACCAGGGCCAGCCAGGCCGCGTGCTCGGTGGTCCGGGGCCTGGTGGGGCTTGGATCGGGTGACGACATGAGAGCTTCCTCGACTAGAGTGGTTTGAATGTCCAACCAAAAGAAGGCTACCGCATCTGGTTTGAAAATCAAACCACCTCGGGATGCGCTGTCCGTCGCCCTCGACGCGGTCAACGACCGGTGGTCGCTGCACATCGTGCGAGCGCTGGCGTTCGGTGCCTCGCGGTACACCGAGATCCTGAGAGCCGTCGGGGCGCCGAGAGACATCCTTTCCTCGCGGCTACGCAAGCTCACCGAATCCGGGATCCTGCGTCCCCGGTCGGCGGAGGACGGCGCGACCGCGGGGTACGAACTCACCCAGAAGGGCAAAGACCTCGGGCAGGTCATCCTCGTGCTCAAACGATGGGGCGACACCTACCGCGAGGACGACGTGCCGCCGGTCGACTTCATCCACGACGTCTGCGGCCAGGTGTTCGTCGCCGAGGTGCTCTGCCAGGCATGCGGCAGGCCCATCCGCTCAGGGGAGTTCTCCCTCGCCCACGAACCCGGCGACTGCCCCGCCTGAGTCACGGTCAGGCGGGTCCGGCCGGTGTCACGTTCACCAGCCAGGCAATGCCGTACTTGTCGACGCATCGGCCGAAGAGCGCACCCCATGGCGACCTGGCGAGCGGCGTCGTCACTGTGCCGCCCGCGGAGAGCCCCTCCCAGTAGCCGGTGACCTCTGCCTCGTCGTCACCGCCCAAGGCGACCGAGAAGGCACCCGCGGGGGCGCCGTCCGGAGGCGTCGTCGTGTCCGCGGCGAACAGCACTGTTCCGGTCGCCCCCTTGAGCATCGAGTGGGCGACCAGGTCGTCCTGTGAGGAGTCCTGCGCCGAGCGCATGTCCGCGAACGTCGCGATCTCCAGATCACCCCCGAAGACCGACTGATAGAACGTCATCGCCTCGCGGGCGTCGCCGTTGAAGCTCAGGTACGGGCTGATACGAGTGGGCATCTCGAACCTTTCCAGTGTCAGACGCTGGTGAGTACGGCGGCGACGGCGGCCGGCTGATCCCATTGCGGCCAGTGCGCCGCATCCTGGAACGTGTGCCGCTCGGCCCGTTCGAACAGGGACTGGAGATGCTTAGCGACGCCGGGGTTGAAGAAGGGGTCGTGCACGCCGAAGGCCACGACAACCGGAACATCCAGCTTGGCCAGGTCGCCCGCCGCGATGCGCGCCTCCTGCAAGCCGATATCGGTGAACAGTTCGGCGGTCCAGGCCCGGACGGACGCGATCGAGTCCGGCTGCCCCGCGCCGCCGTAGAACTGCGGCAGGATCGCCGTCGCTCCCACACCCTCCGGGTCGGTCGGCCCACGATTCAATCGCCGGTCGGTGAAGTTGAGCATCCAGCCCAGAATCTTCGGGTCGGCGAGGACCGCGTCGGCCAGCGGCGTGAAAGCTGGATCCGCGAGCAGCCGGATGAACTCGGGAAAGCCGAGTGTGGGCGATTCGCCGAAATAGGTGTTCAGAAGCACGAGCCGGCTGACCCGCTCCGGGTTGCTCAACGTGTAGTTGATGACAACGGGGCCGCCGGAGTCATGCCCAACCAGAACGGGCCGGTCGAGGGCCAGGCCGTCGATGACCGCGGCGAGTTCGCCCTCCCGCTGGCCCGGATTGAGCGGCCAGGCCGCTTCACGCCCCGATCGGCCGTACCCGAGGAAGTCGAAGGTGACCACGTGCCGTCCGGCGAGCTCCGGCAGCAGGCGCCGGTAAATCCGTGAGTCGTCGGGGTAGCCGTGCGTCATCACGATCGCGGGACCCACGCCGGGGTACTCGTTGACCTGCAGATGACCCTTGGTTGTCTCTATCCGGTGCTCGATCTCTGAACTCATGATGCCTCCGTCGGTACTGCGGCACGGGCCGCGCGGCTGCTCCGGCTCCAGCCAATCGCGTCCCGCACGCTGGCGAATCACCTGAAGGAATCAGCGCGGGAGCCCGCACGGCCGGGCCAGCCACCGCGGAGGTCACCTGTTCGTATTAGTACTGCAACCCGGTGTCGCGACCGGTGCTGAGCTGGCTCGTCGACTGGTCGTGTTGGGTTTCCGAGGCTGTAGGGGCGTAGCGATGGGGCTTGGATGACTTGTTCGCGGAGGTGGCGGGTCGATTTGCTCGGGTGCAGCCACGCCGGTATGTGGCCGCGTATCTGGGTGATCCGGGTGGGCTCCTGATCGCCGTTCGACTGGCTGGTGTCAGATGATTCGGTGGTCGAGGGCGGTGTGGCGGCGTCCGGCGCCGACGGTGCGGACGGCGGCGGCGAGGGCGCGGCGGGAGCCGACGAGGACGACGAGTTGCTTGGCGCGGGTGACGGCGGTGTAGAGCAGGTTGCGTTGCAGCATCATCCACGCGCTGGTGGTCAGGGGGATGACCACTGCCGGGTATTCGGAGCCCTGGGAGCGGTGGATCGTGATGGCGTAGGCGTGGGCGAGTTCGTCGAGTTCGTCGAAGTCGTAGTCGATGCTCTCGTCCTCGTCGGTGCGCACGGTCAGGGTCTGCTCCTCGGCGGACAGGGCGGTGACGACGCCGACGGTGCCGTTGAACACGCCGGCTTGGCCTTTGTCGTAGTTGTTGCGGATCTGGGTGACCTTGTCGCCGATCCGGAACACCCGTCCGCCCATCCGCCGTTCCGGTTGCCCGTCGCGGGCGGGGGTGAGGCGCTGTTGCAGCAGCCCGTTGAGGGCGCCCGCGCCGGCGGGTCCGCGGTGCATGGGGGTGAGCACCTGGACGTCGCGGCGGGGGTCGAGGCCGAAGCGCGCGGGGATGCGGGTGCAGGCGACGTCGACGGTCAGGGCGGCGGTGGCGTCGGTGTCGTCGCAGGCGAACAGGAAGAAGTCGCTCAGCCCTTGTAGGAGGGGTGGTTTGCCGGCGTTGATGCGGTGGGCGTTGGTGACGACGCCGGACTGGGCGGCCTGGCGGAAGATCTGCGTCAGCCGCACCCGGGGGATGGCCGGGGCGGTGAGGAGGTCGCGCAGGACTTCCCCGGCGCCGACGGAGGGGAGTTGGTCGACGTCGCCGACGAGGAGCAGGTGCGCGCCGGGTGGGACGGCCTTGACGAGCTTGTTGGCAAGGATGAGGTCGAGCATGGAGGCCTCGTCGACAACCAGGAGGTCAACGTCGAGGGGATTGTCCCGGTCGTAGGTGGCTTCGCCGCCGGGGCGCAGCTGCAGCAGCCGGTGCACGGTGGCGGCGGGATGCCCGGTCAGCTCCGACAGGCGCTTCGCGGCGCGGCCGGTCGGGGCGGCGAGGGTCACCTTGGCCTTCTTCGCGGCGGCGAGTTCGACGATCGACCGGACGGTGAAGCTTTTGCCGCAGCCGGGGCCGCCGGTCAGCACGGCGACCTTGGAGGTGAGCGCGAGCCGGACCGCCTGCTCCTGCTCCGCGGCCAGGTCAGCGCCGGTGCGGGCCTTCAACCAGGTGAGGGCTTTGTCCCAGTTGACGTCGGTGAAGTGAGGCAGCCGGTCGGCGCGGACTCCCAGCAGCCGCTGCAGCGCTGCGGCCAGGGACTGCTCGGCGCGGTGGAACGGCACCAGGTACACCGCCGGCACCGGCTCGCCGCCTGGGCCGGGCAGCACCTCGCGGACCACGCCCTCCTCGGCGATCAGGTCGTCGAGGCAGCCGGCGACAAGGTTGCCGGGCACGTTCAGGATCTTCGTGGCGTCGGCGATGAGCTGTGGGGCGGGCAGGTAGCAGTGGCCGGAGTCGGTGGCCTCCGACAGGGTGTGCTGCAGGCCGGCCTTGACCCGCTGTGGGCTGTCGTGCGGGATGCCGACGGCCTGGGCGATGGTGTCGGCGGTCTTGAAGCCGATGCCCCACACGTCGGCCGCCAACCGGTACGGCTCGTTGCGCACCACCGAGATCGACGCCTCTGCGTACTTCTTGAAGATCCGCACGGCCAGGGACGTGGACACCCCGACGCCTTGCAGGAAGACCATCACCTCCTTGATGGCCTTCTGCTCTTCCCACGCCGCGGTGATCTTCGCCGTGCGCTTCGGACCCAGGCCGGGGACCTCAACCAGACGGGCGGGTTCCTCCTCGATGACCCGGAGAGTGTCGAGGCCGAAGTGGGCGACGATCCGCTCGGCGAACATCGGGCCGATGCCCTTGACCAGGCCTGAGCCAAGGTAGCGCTGGATGCCCTGGATGGTGGCGGGCAGCACGGTGGTGTAGGAGTCGACCTCGAACTGCCGCCCGTACTTCGGGTGCGACGACCACCGCCCCGACAACCGCAGGCTCTCCCCGGGCTGCGCCCCCAACAACGACCCCACCACCGTCAACAGGTCGGAACTGCGATCGGTGGCCACCCGGGCGACGGTGTAGCCCGTCTCCTCGTTGGCGTAGGTCAGCCGCTCAAGGACCGCGTCCAGGACGGCAAGTGGCGGGCGGGCTGGCGCGGTCACGCCTCACATCGTGCCGCCTGCCGACTCAGCACAGACACCCGCCCAGCCGCTCGCCTGCCACCCACGTGCGGGTCTTGCGGGCAGGCCTGGTCCCCGACCTGGAGTAACGCGCGGCGCAGTGCGGGCGTTGGAGCGCCCGGCTGGAACGGCCACCGGTAGATCCCTCGCGGGCCCAGCCCGGGGCATGGTTCGGCTGATGCGTTAAGTGGCAGCTCACGGGCATGCGATAGCTTCTACTAGCTTTTACTTTTTGGTGACCGACCCTGCATTGGGGAAGGCCAAGTCCCTGTCGCGTTCGCGAGGTGCACCGGTTGCGGTGACCCCAGCGGCCGGGTGGTTCGCGCGGAGGCGACAAGACCCTTGCCCTACATTGGAGACAAGCCGTGAGTTCATACACCATCACCATCGCCGCAGACGATCCCAGTCGAGCGACCACCACACTGACGGTCGAGTTGAACGGAACGGCCACGCGCATCACGGAACTGCTGGTGCGCGCCGGTGAGGGGGACGGGCTGACCGCGGGCCTGATCCCCGCGGTCGACTTGGATCTGCTGCTGAAGGCGGTCACACCTGCCGTCGGCGGGCAGCAGGCGATCACGGTGTCGCCGGCCGACGCGGCCGAGGACGCGCCCGCTGCTGAGGGCGTACCCGTTGATGGCGAGGAGCCCGTCGCCGACACCGAGGCGGCTGCGCCTGTCACCGCAACCACGTCCACCGTCGATACGCCGGCCGCGACCAGCCCCGTGAAGAGCGACGCGGCCGAGGTCGCTGTTCCCCAGCAGGCGTCGCGGGCGAAGGCGCCGGCCGCCGGCGCGACCCGAGCGGGTGAGCGGAAAGCCGCTGCGGGCGCCAACGCGACCAGCGTCGGGCGGAAAACAAGGAAGCAGACCCCTAAGGGCGAGGCGTCCAAGGACAAGGAGCGTGTGTACCGCCGGTCACCGGGTGATCTCGAGTCCGTGTACCAGCAGGCCGGCGGCGTGGCGGCCGTCGCCGATCACTACAACGTGCCCCGGCATACCGCTCAAGGGTGGATTCGTACGCTGCGTCGTCGGCAAGCCAGCCCAGCCGAGTAGGACAAGGCCGCGGGGCATCTGGATCCGGGTCGACGATCGCCCCTTGCTGTAGGGGTGCGGATGGCAGGGTGACGGCGTGACTCGCTGGCTACCGAGAAGCCGACAGGCCGTTCCGCGGGGCCGCCATGGATTCGCTCAGTACGGGCAGGTAGCGCCCCCGCCTCAGCAACCGCGATTCTTGCACCGGCACCGCCCGCGGGCGGGGGCGGCAGTCCCCCCGCTGGCTGCCGACCCCCGCACCGGTAGCCCTACGCCCGGTCGTCGTGCCGTACCAACGTGCCGATCAGGTGTAGCAGGTCGGCGATGGCCTTGGCGGCGACGGCAGGGCCATCGCGTCCCGCTGATCGACAAGATCCCGCCCGTACGCGGTCGGCGCGGCCGACCGCGCCGGCGCCCCGACCAACTGTTCGCCGACCGCGCCTACGACCACGACAAGTACCGCAAGGCCGTACGCGCCAAAGGCATCCGTCCGCGGATCGCCCGCCGAGGTCAGCCCCACCGCTCCGGCCTGGGCGTGTACCGGTGGGTCATCAAGAGAACGATCGCCTGGTACCACGGCATCAAACGGCTACGCATCCGATGGGAACGCCGCGACGACATCCACGAAGCCTTCCTCGCCCTCGCCACCTGCATCATCACGTACCGACACGTCGTACGACTTTGTTAGGACCTCTTAGCTAGGTGACTGGTGTTAAACGATGGCTGCCACCGGCGCGGCGGTCATCGTTTTGCATCTATTT
>NZ_JBHSBP010000078.1:0-739 GCF_042650725.1 Micromonospora sp. GCM10011541 | reverse complement strand
GAAACGCGAACGCCATCGGCAGCGCGACGATGCCAGCATTCCTCCGCGGCGTCACGGCTTGCCGCGCGGACAGGGGCGCTTCCGGCGGGTATCGGGAGTGGCGCCGGCGGTGGTTCGTCCTAGACCGCTACGACGACGAGGACGACCGCCGGGAGCGGGCGGAGCGGGCCCTGGAGGACTGCTGACCCGACGGCGTCGGGCCTGTCCTCAGCGGCCGAGGGCCGCTCAGCCTGAAGGTGGATGGGTGGCAGCGGCGAATGGTGCCGTTGCTGCCACCCCCGCCCGCCTCGGCGGCTCGCTGGGCGACGACCTCCCAACCGAAAGGTCAAGAACGGGCGCGCTTATTGACGACAGTGGATCAGCGTGCGTAGGCGGCGAACAGTATCCAGGCGATGTCGGGCCAGTCGCCGTTCACCCACTCCAGTTGGGCGTCGCGGAGGGCGACGTCCAGCCGAGTGCCGCCCATCCGGCTCCTCTGCACGATGTCGGCGGCCGTCTCGCCGGCAGAGAAGTCGTCGACGTTGTCGATGCAGGCCACCACCTGCTCCCCGCCGCCGGCGAGCACCGCCATGACGAAGTTCAGCGGCTCAGCGTGTTCGATGTTCACCAGCCGGCCGACCTGGCACGACGCGATGAGCAGAGAGTGCGGCCACCGCAGCGTGAGGGCCCTCCCGGCACGGGGAGCCGGCGGTCGTATACGTCGGCGAAGACCGGATTCCCCGACGGGTCGCCGACTCGT